>JAPLQN010000007.1 GCA_026399645.1 Candidatus Methylopumilus sp.
GCGATTTGAGATTACTAATTTACCATTGTGAGCTTCAGTAATTTTGTCAACGATTGCTAACCCAAGCCCACAACCCTCTCGATTATTGGCTATTTGTTTTTTATTTATTGATATCACATCAAATCTTTCAAAGGGCTTTAGAAGCCTTTGGATATGATCTGGCGGAATACCCGGGCCATCATCGAGAACAGAAATTGAGATATTTTCTTTATGTTTTCTAATAGTAATTACTACTTCGCCCGTGGAGTAGGAAAAAGCATTATTAATAAGATTATCAAATAACCTTCTAAATGAGATTGGTTTTATGTCATAGAAGATTGGTATTTTTAAATTACTCACAAGAACAATATTACGGTTAAGTATTTGATGTTGATTTTTCATATGACTAAAAAAATCATTTAGATTTGTTGTGACTGTTGCCTCTTGATTAAATCCTCGAACATAATCTATAAATTGATTCAGGATATTATCTATTTCTAAGATATCCTCCTCCATACTTTTTTTAAGCTCACTCGCAATTTTTTTAGGCAACATTTCAATAGCAATCCTTAGCCTGGTCAGTGGGGTCCTTATGTCATGAGACACTCCTGCTAAAAGAACTTTTCTCTCTTGATCTACCTTGCCCAAACTTGTAGCCATTTCATTAAAGGCTTGGCTCATAGTGCGGAATTCAGTCACGCTATCCAAAGGAAGTTTTTCGGGTATTTCACCCTTTTTAAGTTTTTCAGTGGCTTGAATTAAAAGATTAAGTGGGCGATTTATTCTTGTTGCAGTTGCATAGGCGCCAATAATTGAAAGCCCTGCAACAATAATGCCCCAGCCGATCCAATGCCATGGGAATGCTCTGTCACCTGGGGTTGGAATTACCGCCCAAAATTCATCTTGATCAATAGAGAAGCTGACCCAAAGACCTGGTACACCATAGTGATTAGTAGTCACGATAGTATTTTCACCAAGTCTTTCTTTAATCTTACCTGCAACAACTTTTAAAAAAGGATCCGGGGGTAAGGGTTCAATATCTTCAAAATAATAGGCTGGATAAATCCTTATCTCACCCTTAGACGATAACTCGGATATAAGTGCAAGTCTCTTATCTTCTCTTGAAGATATCAGAGAAGCTCTTGTGAAATTTATAACTGTTTCAATTTCCTGAGCGATTGCTTCAGCTCTGGGACCTCTTTCAAAATAGTCAAATATTCGAATTGACACAACCTGCGCAATGATAAGCGCTGTTGCGATAAGAATAAGAAATCTAGCGAGAAGTGTATTTGGAATGAATTTCAATCTACAGCATCACCATCTGGAACAAATATATATCCAAACCCCCACATTGTTTGAAGAAATTTAGGGCTCGTATGATCTTCTTCTAAAATTTTTCTTAATCTTGAAATTTGAACATCGATACTTCTGTCAAAAACATCAAGTTCACGTCCTTTTGCTAATTGCATAATTTGATCTCGGGACAAGGGCTGGCGAGGGCGATCAATAAATACCTTTAATAACTCGAATTCACCAGATGTAATACTTACAGGGACACCATTTTTTGTGAGACTTCTTGTATCTGAACTAAATACAAAAGGGCCAAATGCTAAGTTTTCAGAATTTAAGGCCTGCGCTTGTTTTAAATCATTTCGTCTTAAGACTGCATTAATGCGCGCCAAAAGTTCACGAGGATTAAATGGCTTTGATACATAATCATCTGCTCCCATTTCCAGGCCTACAATGCGATCAATCTCATCCCCTTTCGCGGTGAGAATAATAATTGGGGTAAAGTTTCCAGACCCCCTCAGTCTTTGACATATAGCAAGCCCACTTTCTTCAGGCATCATAAGATCAAGAATAATGAGGCTCACAGAATGGCTCGCAATAAAGTTATCCATCTCTTTGCCACCACTGGCTCCGTGCACATTTAAACCCTGCTCAATGAGATATTTAGTCGTAAGATCCCTAATTTTTGGATCATCATCAACTATTAAAATAGATTCTGAATTGGTTGCCATGGCATTAGTCTGGGTAACTGGGTTCATCTTGAAATTAATCCATCAGTTTACATCATATTAAAATTGATCTATTGTTACAATTGGAAACAATTTGGCATTTTTTTGTAATAAACTACTTACATTTAAGCTTGAATATAACCTTCCTTACTAAATAAAAATCAATCAATTGCATAATTCTTTAAGATATTTTTTGTATTGTTTCGCTGGTTTTCTGGGCTTATCTTTCCAGGCTTTTGGCGGACCTAACAACCAATTACCAAAGGTTGAATCAGAAACTAATGCGTCTGTAGCAAGCGCGCTTAATAAGTTAAAGGACAGTAGCTTATTATCCCCAGAAGAACGCGCAAGAATTAGACGTGCTCTTGCAGAGTACGCAAAATCAGGTAAAGAAAGTAGCCTTATTGAAGAAAAACAGAGGGAGATGTTAAAGGGCTTAGAATCTCGCTTCATTGCTTGCGATGAAGATAATGACAATACGCTTGATTTAGCAGAAACAATTCGCTGTTTACCCCAAGTCGCTCGTCAATTTAACCGTCTTGATCTCGATGAAAATGAAGTTATATCAATGGATGAGCTGGCTTTATTAGCGAAAGAATTTGAAAAAAATCATTCAGAACCTAACAAACTTAAAAACAATCAAGCCTCTTCAAATAACAAAACACCCATAAATTAGCCCTTAGTTAATCTTCGTTAAAATAGATCACTATGGCGGCTTTAGAATTTCAATCTAGCTTTAAAAATATCAATCAAAAAGAATGGAATGACCTTACAAAATCTAATCCTTTTTTAAGGCTTGAATTTTTTCAATCACTCGAAGCATCAAAGTCAATCGGAGAGGGCACAGGATGGCAGCCTTTTCCGGTAACCGTGACTGATCAAGGGAGGCTCGTTGGTGCTTCACCTATATTTTTAAAAGAACACTCCTATGGAGAATATGTATTTGATTGGTCTTGGGCAGAGGCCTATCAAAAATATGGGAAAAACTACTACCCAAAGATCGTTTCATCCATACCGTTTACTCCAGCCACAGGGCCTAGAATTTTTGGATTAGACCAATCTATTAAAAAAAATATAGTCACGCAATTAGAAGATTTGGCTTATAAAAATAAAATGTCATCAATTCATATTTTATTTTGTGATAAGAACGAGCGAGACATGCATGAAGATTCGAAATGGATGTCAAGGGAGGGTGTTCAATTCAAATGGCAAAACAAGCAGTACAATAATTTTGAAGAATTCTTATCTCAACTTTCTCATGACAAGCGAAAAAAAATAAAACAAGAAAGAAAAAAGATCAAAGATCTTGGATTCGAAATTAAAAAAATTAAAGGCCCGAAAATTACAGAAACAGATTTAGATTTTTTTTATGCTTGTTACTGCGACACCTATCAAGAGCATCATTCACATCCCTACCTCACAAGAGACTTTTTTAGTCTTATCAGAGAAAGTATGCCTGAGAACTTATTGTTAGTATTGGCATACGAAGGTGACCTTCCTATAGCAGGGTCATTTTTTATTCATGATGATAAAAAATTGTATGGGAGATATTGGGGCTCAAAATCTTTTTATCCTGGTTTGCATTTTGAACTTTCTTACTACCAGGGCCAAGAATTTTGTATTGAAAATAAGATTTCTATATTTGAAGGTGGTGCACAAGGCGAGCATAAAATCGCAAGGGGTTTTGAGCCTTTCAACACATTTTCATTTCACAGAATTTTCGATGAAAAATTTGAGCACGCAATCAAGGATTTTTTAAGAAGAGAAAAGAATGGCATTGATCAATACACAAACGAACTTAATGAAAGAGTACCGTATAAAACTGAATTAAATATTTAAAAGATGGTGGTGATGGAGGGTCACGATCCCTCGACCTCAGGATTATGAATCCTGCGCTCTAACCAGCTGAGCTACATCACCCTTTTTGAAACAAACGAAGCGTTGAATTATATTTTTTTAAGCACTTAAAGTCAAAGATTGATCGTTATACATTAAACCTGAAATGCATCACATCCCCATCTTGAACAATGTATTCCTTACCCTCTAAACGCATTTTTCCTGCCTCTTTAGATTTTTGCTCGCCGTTGTAAGTAATAAAATCATTGTAAGAAATAACTTCAGCACGAATAAAGCCTTTTTCAAAGTCTGTATGGATAACTCCGGCAGCTTCAGGAGCAGTTGCACCTTTTTTTACAGTCCATGCTCTTACTTCTTTGACGCCTGCCGTGAAGTAGGTTTGCAAACCTAATAGCGTATAAGCTGATCTAATAACTTTATCGAGACCTGGCTCTTCTAAACCGAGCTCACTAAGAAATATTGCTTTATCTTCGTCTTCTAGATCAGCAATTTCAGCTTCAATTTTTGCGCAAATAGAAATTACAGGAAGATTGTCTTTTTGAGCCAATGCTTTAAGTGAGTCCAATATAGGGTTATTAGTGAATCATGTTTCATTCACATTAGCAACAAACATGACAGGCTTCACAGTGATTAAGCAAAGTGGCTTAATAAGTTTAAGCTGCTCCTGATCTAAATTTAAATTTTTAGCCAATTTTCCCTGATCAAGGTGTGTTGCAACTTTTGTCAGAATTGAAACTAGTTGAATAGCTTCTTTATCTCCTGATTTTGCTTTTTTATTTTCGCGGTGTAGTGTTTTGTCCACAGTTTCCATATCCGCCAAAATAAGCTCTGTATTTATGACTTCAATATCAGATAGAGGATCTACTTTGCCAGAAACGTGAACGATATTGTCATCTTGAAAGCAGCGCACTACGTGCACAATGGCATCTGTTTCTCTAATGTTAGCTAAAAATTTATTACCAAGACCTTCGCCCTTGGAAGCTCCAGCAACAAGGCCTGCGATATCAACAAACTCGACAATGGCTGGCTGGGTTTTTTCTGGATTAACTATTGCTATTAGCTTTTCGATTCTAAGGTCTGGAACTTCTACAATCCCAATATTGGGCTCGATGGTACAGAAGGGGTAATTTTCCGCGGCTATACTTGCCTTAGTAATCGCATTGAATAGCGTTGATTTTCCGACGTTAGGTAATCCGACAATGCCACATTTCATAATATATTTTCTTTATTTGTTAGTGTGAAGATTGAGCATAGCTTTTTCAAATTGCCCTGATGCAATTTCATTAAAAAGCTGACTACTTTCTTCTATGGATTCATCAATGAGACTTCTCTCTTTAGATGAAGGATTTTTTAAAACATAATCAACGACTAAATGCTTCTCTCCTGGATGACCAATACCAATTTTTAATCTCCAAAAATCTTGAGAGCCGATGGATGCAAATATACTTTTAAGACCATTATGCCCGCCATGACTTCCGCCAAATTTGAGCTTGGCTTGACCGACGTCAATATCAAGATCGTCGTGAATGACTACGATTTCATTTGGATTTATCTTATAAAACTTTGCGATTGCTGCAAGTGCTTTTCCACTGTCATTCATATAAGTAGTAGGCTTAGCAAAGTAAATTTCATCCGCATTAGATGACTTCCCAAAACTTGAAAAAAACTTATCGCTATTTTTTAACATAATATTATGTTGATGAGTGATGAGGTCAATCCACCAAAAACCTGCATTGTGTCTAGTATCTGAGTATTTTTCGCCAGGATTTCCAAGGCCTACAAATAATTTAATTTGGTTCATATGAAAAAATAAGGCGCACTTTTTTAAATTAAGCGCGCCTTATTCATATCAAAAGTTAAATTACTTAGCTTTGTCTGATTTAGCTTCGTCAGCTGGAGTTGCATCAGCTGCTTTAGCACCTTCAGCTGCTGGAGCGGCTGCATCTGCACCTTCAGCTGGTTTCGCTTGAACTTCTTCAACTACAGCTCTTGGTTTAGCTACAGATGCAACTGCAGCATCGTTACCATGTGCAAGCTGAACAAATTCAACGCCTTCAGCCACTTTAATTTGTGATAAGTGAACTGATTGGCCGATATCAAGTGACGCCAAATCAACCTCAATAAATTCAGGAAGATTTTTTGGTAAGCAAGAGATGTTTGCTTCAGTCATGATGTGAGACACAATACCACCGTTAAGTTTAACGCCTGGTGATACTTCAGCATTAGCAAAGTGGAATGGTACTTTCACGTGAATTTTTTCATTTTCATTGACGCGTTGAAAATCAATATGCTGAATGGTGTTTCTTACAGGATGCATTTGATAATCTCTTAACAAGACAGACTCTTTGCCGCCTTCTAAATTAAGCGTCAAGATAGATGCATGAAATGCTTCATGTCTAAATTGTAAAAATAAAGATTTATGTTCTAGGTCAAGTGAGACAGGCTCTTTGCCTCCACCATATAAGATTCCAGGAACACTTCCAGCGTGGCGAAGACGGCGGCTCGCACCCGTACCTTTCACACCACGTTTTGTTGCGTTAATTTCGATTTTCATTTACTACTCCTTAAATTAAATCTGCATTCCGCGACCAGATTTTCATTTACTACTCCTTAAATTAAATCTGCATTCCGCGACCAGACTGCAGCAGTTTATTGGTCAACATGACCAAATTTTTTATTCCATAAAAAGAGAACTTACGGAATCACCTTGGCTGATACGACGAATTGTTTCTGCCAAGAGCTCAGCAACGCTAAGCTGTCTAATTTTTTTACATGCCATCGCCACTTCATTAAGTGGAATTGTATTCGTTACAACTAATTCATCTAATGCTGAATCTGTAATAATTTTTGCTGCATCCCCTGAAAGAATAGGGTGTGTCGCATAAGCTACTACCTTAACTGCGCCATTCTTTTTTAAAGCAGCAGCAGCCTCGCAAAGTGTGTTTGCAGTATCGACCATGTCATCAATAATGACGCAGGTTCTATTTTCTACTTCACCAATAATATTCATCACTTTAGACACATTCGGTTTTGGTCTACGTTTATCTATGATCGCAAGATCTGACCCTAATTGTTTAGCACATGCTCTTGCTCGCACAACACCGCCAACATCCGGCGACACCACTACAAGATTTTTATGATTTTGCTCAAGCAAATCTTTAAGAAGCACAGGTGTTGCATATATATTATCAACAGGAATATCAAAAAATCCCTGAATTTGGTCAGAGTGAAGATCCATAGTAAGTAATCTATTCACACCAACGCTTGTAAGCATATTGGCCACAACCTTAGCTGTAATCGCAACCCGCGCTGACCTTGGTCTTCTATCTTGTCTTGAGTAGCCAAGATAAGGGATGGCTGCTGTAATTCTCGATGCAGATGATCTTCTTAATGCATCTACAATCACCATAATTTCCATTAAGTTATCGTTGGTGGGATGGCTTGTAGATTGAAGAACAAATACATCTCTACCGCGAACATTTTCAAGGAGCTCAACCATGATCTCCCCATCACTAAAACGACCTACGTCAGCGCGACCAAGATGAATGCCTAGATTCTCTGCAACTTGCTCAGCAAGAATAGGATTGGCATTGCCCGTGAAAATCATGACGCTGTTATTATCCAAAGTCTCGGTCCTGGTTATAAATGGTCAGTCTCTAAAATGGCAGGGGAGGAAGGATTCGAACCTTCGCATGCTGGAATCAAAATCCAGTGCCTTAACCAGCTTGGCGACTCCCCTATTATTATTCTGTTCCCAACATTAAATTAAAATGAGGGTGGTTATTTAACCCTTTAACTACAAAGCCTAGTGTATGTTCTGGCCTTTTCTCTGCTATTTTTTTACCTTCATCTGCCGAACTCAAAGTTATAAAAAAACATGATCCTGAGCCTGTCATTTTTGCGTGGCCAAACTGGTTTAACCAGTCAAAAACAAGGGCAACTCCTTTAAATTTTTTTAAGACCCCTTTTTGCAAATCGTTGGCCAAATTTTTAGGGCCTAATTCATTGGAAAAGCCTGCTATTTTCAATGGAATCCGGTCTTTTGTCAATTCAAGTGACTCAAAAACCTCTCTCGTGGAAACCTTCTCCTTAGGGGCTATGACAAGGTAATCTTGGGGCGGGGTCTGGAAAGGGGTGAGGTTTTCACCTATACCTTCAGCCCAGGCATTTTGACCAAAAATAAAGAACGGAACGTCTGCGCCTAGTTTAAGAGCCAATCCTTGTAATTCTCTCTGTGTTAATTGGCATTGCCATAATGTATTGAGGGCAATAAGTGTTGTTGCGGCATCCGAGCTTCCTCCCCCAAGACCTCCGCCCATTGGGATAGTTTTTTTAATGAAGATATCTGCACCTGATTGGTTATCTGCAAATGGCTTTAATAAGTGAGCCGCTTTAATGCTTAAATCATCACTTTCTTGAACATTCGCATGGTCAGAAGTGCGACGTATCAGTCCAGACTTGTTTGTTTTAATAAAAAGATTGTCATAAAGATCAATGAGCTGAAAGACAGTTTGAATATTGTGATAACCATCAAGCCTTTTATTTATTACATGAAGAAATAAATTTAATTTTGCTGGCGCCAAAAATTCTTTATAACCATTTTCTTTAAGTTCATTTGCCTGCAATGTTAATAATCTCTTCCACAATAAAATTAAAACTAAATGTACCTTGGGTAATTGATATTTTAGAGGGGATGGTAAAGCCATCCTGAGTTTTAAAAGCATTGATTAGGATATTCCACTCATCATTATAAAAATGAGTTGTACGATTAAGTTGATTTTCGTCTTTATGTAAATTTTTAATTTGATCAACATGATTTGTAATTAGATGTCTAAAAAGATCTGGCGAGATATTTTTACCAAACAAAGATTGTATGTAGCGATCAAAGTCATCACCCGATAAAACTTTTCCATTAGCATCAATGATCCGTTTGTCATTAGATGAATAAATAATTTTTGCAACTTGGATATTAAAGGGCGAAAAGATATCAATCTCATCTTGGTTGTTTTCATATCGCCAAATCAGACGGCCCGAGCCTCCTTTGGAATCGACCGAATAAGCAAATTTAGCTTTTATGGAAAATTTTTCGATAAAACGATTTTCGTCAATCGCTTGTGGGGTTTCAATAGCAGGCGAGTGCGATCTAAATATCTCAAATGGATCATTTAATGTTGCGCAGCCTGAGAGGAAAAATGCTGCTACAAGCAGAAGGGCGCTAAAAAAATTCAATTAAATAAAAGCTCTGTTAAGAATTAACGTAGTCTTTTAAATGTTTCTTTCAGTACTTCATTATCAGGAAATGATTGAAGCGACAATTCCAGAACTTCACCAGCTTCTTTCTTCTTTCCTTGCGCCCACAAAATTTCACCAAGATGCGCTGCGATCTCTGGATCTTGTTGAACGTCATAAGCTTTCTGAATGAAAGAAAGAGCTGAATCTAACTTGCCGAGCCTGAAATATAACCAACCCATACTATCTAAAATGTAATGATTATTAGGCGAGATCGATAAGGCAACCTCAATATATTTCTTTGCGTCTTCTAAATAAATATTTCTATCAACAAATGAATAGCCCAGTGCGTTATAAGCTACAGCGTAGTCAGGTTTAATTTTAATGGCTTCCCTTAAAAGCTTTTCCATTAAATCATATTTGTTTAACTTATCTGCAAGGAGCGCATAGTCAAATTTGAATTCAGCAGATTGAGCGTAGTTAGATGATTCATTCTGCATGAGCTGAAATGCTTCCTGATGTCGGTTGAATCGGGTGAGTAAAGAAGTTTTTAACTGAACGACACTTAATTTTTCATCTGGTGAATTAGATTTTATTGCATTTAAAAATTCTAACGCTTTATCGACGGATTCTTTTTTTGCAATGATTTCTGCTGTAATTAGTTTTGATTCAATAAAATGATTTCCATTGCCTACCTTGTTAAGCCAGGTAATTGCCACATCAGTTAGATTCTTTTTGTCCGCAATCTTTGCAAGATAGATAAAGACTTGATCTTGATCTTTTGGTTTTCTTTTAAGGCTTTGTAAAAAATACTTTTCAGCAAGGTCGTAATCTTCAAGCTCAACAGACAATAAACCTACAGCAATCGTAACCTCTGCAGAACTATTTGCTGTGTTTACAAGTTTTAAAAATTCATTTTTAGCTTCATTAAATTTCCGACCATTTGTTAGTAGCTTTGCATATTCAAGCCTTACGTCATTTGATTTTGGATATTTGTTTAAGAAGCTGCTGTAGAAATTAAGGGCCTTTTCGGGGCTTTCTTGAGCCAAGATTTGCCCTTTAAATAAGACCGGCATTTCCCAATCTGGTTTAATTTGAGTGATAGTGGCCAATTCTTTTTCGTAAGCTTTTTGATCTTTACTAATCCATGCTGCATGCACAACCGCAAAATGTGCTTCTGCTAATTTGGGATAGGGTTGAGCGAGCTCGGTCACTAAAGTCAATACTGCTTTCTTATCCGGAACTCGTGAAAGCATGCTATTTAAATATAAAAAGCCACTCGCCCTTGTTTTTTCTTTGAGGAGTAACTTTTGTAAAATTGGCTTTGCTTCGCTAAGTTTATTGTTGGCTATAAGTATTTCGCTTAAGGCTTGTTGAGCGTCAGTAGACTCTTTATTAAGCTCATTCCATACTTTGGAAGCTTCTAGAGCCAATGCAGCATTCCTTGTGAAGCCAGTTAGTTTTGTCGCGCGTTCGGCAAAAAAACCGTTATCAGTTTGCTTAGCTAAATCCAAAAAGAGTTCGCTTGCAAGATTAAGCTCCCCCCGTTGAGAAGCAATTTCAGCTAATAAGAGCCTAAAAACGAGATCAGGATTGGTATAATTACTGACGGAACTAGATGTGTCAGGCTTTGCATTAGTTAAAATACTGAATAAGAGAAAAGTAAAAAAGGTAAATATTCTAAGCAGATGCATAAAGATTCCTGAGATTTGATTTCTACAATAGTTTAAACTAATTTGTTAATAATTTAGCTGTCAGCAATGATCCGGGGCTTAATAAAGTAAAACAAGATATTTTAATATGTATAATCTATGATTCATTTTTTTAATAAAAATTCAAAAAAACATCTATGTCAAATTTAACTTTAGAAGCTATTGAGCTGACGCGCCTTTTTGGGGGTCGCGAGGCCGTTAAAAATGTAAGTTTTCAACTGGAAAAAGGTGAGGTTTTGGGCTTTTTGGGGCCTAATGGTGCTGGCAAGTCGACCACGATGCGAATGCTTACGGGAAATCTAGCCCCCTCGCTCGGAACCGTAAGAATTTGCGGCATTGATATGATGGAAAATCCTAAGGAAGCAAAAGCATTAATTGGGTATTTACCTGAGATGCGTCCTATTTATAAAGAACTTACGGTAGATGAATTTTTAACCATTGCTGCTCGCCTGCATAAGGTTCCAAGCAAGCAAATTAATAAAGCTGTAGAAATTGCAAAACAAAAATGTGGACTAAGCCATATGAGTAAGCGATTAATTGAAAACTTATCTAATGGTTATCAGCAGCGTGTAGCAATTGCTCAGGCAATAATTCATAACCCATTAGTTGTAATTCTTGATGAACCCACAGTAGGTCTTGATCCAATTCAAATTAGAGAAATTAGAGCGCTGATTAGAGAAATTGGTCAAAAACACAGTGTAATTTTATCTACTCATATTCTTCCTGAGGTTGAAATGGTATGTGACCGCGTTCAAATTATTGATAAAGGTAATTTAGTATTTCATGGGTCAATTGATGAATTAAAACAGCATCGACAAGGTAACAAGCTTATGGTGGGCTTTGCAAAAGCACCTGCACTCGCAGCACTTAAGGATATTGAAGGAGTTACTAAAGTTGAAAAGGCAGAAGATCGTATGTATCGTATTCACTTTAAAAAAAAACAATCTCCGGCAGAGGCTATCGTAAAGTTATCAGTAAAAAATAGCTGGGGACTTTATCAAATAGCACCTGATCAAACGAGTCTTGAAGATGTCTTTGTTCAATTAACCCAGATGAAACCGGTAAATTAAATGAATATGAGTGAGCGCTAATATGATTATAAATATCGCAAGAAAAGAGCTTAAAAGTTTATTTGCTTCACCAATGGGGTGGACTATATTGGCCCTTCTTATGGCATTGCTTGGTAATTTTTATCTTACCGGAGTAAATAAATATTTTGAAGTGATGTCAGGCGCAGTTAGACCTGCTGAAAGAGTTGGAGTCACGATTTTTGTTGGCCAGACAGTTTTTGGCATAGCGCGCTATATTATGCTCTTCGCCGTTCCTCTTTTGACAATGCGTCTTATTAGTGAAGAAAGGCGCAATCAAACATTACCATTTTTATTTAGCGCACCAATTTCTTTAACTGAAATTGTTTTAGGTAAATTTGTTGGATTGATTATTTTCTTAAGCATTCTTATTGTTTATATTTTTATGATGCTCATAACACTTAATATTTGGTCGGATATAGATTTCGGCTATCTACTTGCAAACTCATTTGGTCTTTGGCTTCTCTTAGGAAGTTTTTCTGCTCTAGGAATTTATTTTTCAAGTCTAACAAAGCAGCCTATTATTGCTGCAATCTTAAGTTTTATTTCATTATTTGCCTTAATTTTTCTTGAAAGTATGTTTGCAAGCGACCCTAATCACTGGTTTGCATACATATCCTTAATGAAACACTTTCAAAGCTTTTCAAGAGGATTGATTGATACCTCAGATTTAATTTATTTCTTTTTATTCATTGCAACATTTTTGACATTAACTATAAGACGTCTTGATGCAGAAAGGCTTCGTGGATAATTATGAAAGTTAATCCAAAGCTAAGATTACAGATTCTTATACAAAATAGTTTTTTTGTAGTTTTATTTATTGCTTTAATATTTTTATTAGGCTTCCTTGCAAATCAATACAAGTTTTCTAAAGACATAACACAAGCCAATAGAAATACATTAACAACCGGAAGTATTAATGTATTAAAGCAAATGCAAGGCCCTGTCACCCTTACTGTCTTCGCTTCTGAAGATGACGTGAATAATGGAGACACATTTAGGCAGGGCATTATTAATTTTATGGCGAGATATCAGAGAACGAAACCTGATATTAACGTGAAATTTATTAGCCCAATAAAAGAGCCGAAGTTAGCACAGGAAAACGGTATTAAGGAAGACGGCGAAGTTGTGGTTGAATATCAAAAAAGATCTGAGCATATTAAACCCCCTTTTGCAGAGCAAGAGATGACAAATCTTTTTATGCGCTTATCAAGAACAAGCCAACGGGCCGTTATGTATCTAGATGGACATGGCGAAAGAAACTTAATTGGGCTTAAAAATAATGACGTGGGTGAGTTTGGGAAGCAACTAGAATCTAAAGGGTTGAAATTTGCTAACTTAAATTTAACTATTGAATCAGAAGTCCCTCTTAATGGTTCAATGCTAGTGATTGCAAGCCCGCAAAAAATTATTTCTCCTGTTGAAGCAAAAAAAATTAAAAAATTCCTAGAGTCGGGTGGAAATCTACTTTGGCTTCTTGATGATAATAACTTCCGTGGCTTAGATGAAATTGCTGCATATCTTGGATTAAGTGTTTCAAGCGGACAAGTCATAGATCCAGCAGAGAAGGTCGAAGGGGCTAATGAAAATATTGCTTCTGCTTCCTCATATGGGGAACATCCTATTACTAGAAACTTTATGCTAGGAACGCGATTTTCTAATGCACACGAAGTTAATGCTAAGGGAACTTTAGATAATGGTTGGGAAGTTAGTAAATTGATAGAAGTGTCTCCTAATGGTTGGCTGGAGTCTTCCCAAGTAATGACAAATCAGAAACCTACTTTCGATAAAAGCAAAGATAAGTCTGGCCCTATTAATATAGCAGTAGCACTTCAAAGGGTGTATGGAAAAAAAGGCCAAAGAGTTGTGGTGGTTGGTAATGGTAATTTCTTATCTAATACATTTATTGTAAATGGCGGCAATTTAGATCTTGGGATCAATATGATTAATTGGTTATCAGGCGATGATAATTTAATTTCAATACAGCCAATGCCGTTAAAAGATGTGAATGTCACCATTCCTGACAATCAAATTTCATTCATTATTGCATGGACCGTATTTCACAGTTTTGAATACTTCATACCGATTGGTTTTTTCGTTGTAGGTATATTATTTTGGCTCAAACGAAGAAAAGCTTAGTTTGTAACTATGAAAAATAGGTGGTTAATTAATATTATCTTGCTAGTGATGGTCTTGTCGATATCACTTTTCTTATTTCTTAAGCCTGCCAAGATAAAGCAAACAAAACAATTTTCAATTAGCACATTTAATTTGAGTGATTTCGATTCCATAAAGATAGATTTTCCATCCAAAGCATCAGTATTCTTTAAAAAATCTACTGAGTCATGGGATATGATTGAACCCATAAAAGCTAGAGCAGATCAATTTTCAATACAAAAAATTATTTCCATCGTAGCAACATCAAGCAGTGAAAAATTACCCTCAAACGATCTAGCCAAATACGGTTTAGATAAACCCACGATGAAATTAAAATTGATTCATAAAGGAATGGAAGAGGAGTTTATTTTTGGCACGTACAATTCTGTAACAGAAGACCAATACCTTTTATATAAAGATAATGTGTACCTTATTAGCGGTTCTTATTCTGAATCTGCTGCTACACAGCCTATTGAGCTTATTGACAAGTTGCCCTTAAGCAAATCTGAGGAAATTAAAGATTTCAATTTTTCTCGTCTTGAGCAATGGCAATCTAAAAGATTAAAAGTCACCCGTAATAATAACGAGTGGTCTGCTAATGAGGGTAGTCAATTCAAACAAAACGAGATGGCTGAATGGTTTGATATGACATGGACTAAAAATCCAGCAAAGTCGGTTGAAAAATATTCTATTGATTCCAGGATTCCATATAAGAGCTTTGACATCCATACGGTAGATGGAAAAAAAATTACCTTTCTACGCGTTCAAGAATCACCGGAGACGCAGTTATATAGAGTAGATGAAGGTTTGCTTTACCACTTTGGGAGCGATATTGGATTTACTATGATGAATCCTCCCATTGAACATTCTAAAAAATAAATCCTTTTATGCCTGAGCTTCCAGAGGTTGAGATTACCTGCATAGGTCTCAAGCCTATACTTCAAAAATCTATTTCAAATATTATTGTTAGAAATCCATCTTTAAGATGGCCAATCCCTTCGCATTTAAAAAAAACACTCCCCAACCAAAAAATACTACATATAAAAAGACGCGCTAAATATATTGTTATTGAATTTGAAAAAGGATCTCTCATGATTCATTTGGGCATGTCAGGACGGCTTGAAATCTTAGATAAAGAGACGCCCCCTCAAAAGCATGATCATGTTGATATTGCGTTTCATAATTCAAACAATATTTTAAGGTATACAGACCCAAGAAGGTTTGGATCCATACTCTGGGTCGATGGAGAGATCAAAAATCATTTTTTAATTTCTAAGCTCGGTCCAGAACCATTGGAAGGCTTATTCACTAGAAACTATTTATTTTCGAAGACGCATAATAAAAATTCACCTATTAAAAATATCATTATGGATAGCCATATTGTTGTGGGTGTTGGCAATATATACGCAAGTGAGTCATTATTTAAAGCTGGAGTGCTTCCTATTAAACCAGGTAAGGATATTTCCCTGAGCGAATGCACAAAGATTGTTAAATATATTAAAGCTACATTAATAAAAGCGATTGAATTAGGCGGAAGCTCACTTAAAGATTTTTATAATGTGAATGGACAGTCTGGTTATTTTCAGCAAACTTATAATGTGTATGGAATGACGGGCAAGCCTTGTCGAAAGTGCAAAACAATTATTGAAAATAAGAAAATTGGACAGCGCTCAAGTTTCTTCTGTATTAAGTGTCAGAGCTAATTATTACTAAGCTTATTTGTTTCTTTAATAATCTTCGGTAACAAAGACCCTATAACCATCCCAATAATACTATTGCACAAGCCTATTAGTTGCGCGGGTATTAGCGCTTTGTCACCTATAAATAATTCTACGAATAACCATGATCCTATACCGCCAATAATTGCCATCAAAGCGCCTTGGCTATTAGCTTTTTTCCAAAATGCACCAAATACAAGAGGCACAAAAGCACCTGCAAGTGTAATTTTATAAGCCGACTCAACCATGCCAAAAATTGAAAGATTTGAACTAAGAGCATATAGCAAGACGACTGCAGAAAAACATACAAGAGTAATTCTCATAATTTTAAGTAAATGTTTGTCACTAATTTTTGGGAAATAACCTTTAACAATATTTTCAGCAAAAGAAATGGATGGTGCTAGAAGTGTTGCTGATGAGCAACTCATTATTGCTGATAGAACAGCTCCAAAAAATATTACTTGAGCGAAGAGGGGCATGTAGCTAAGCACAAGCATAGGTAAGACATGCTGTGAGTTTGTATTGACGAGACCGTTAAAATACTCAGGATCAATTAAGGTAGCCGAATACGCTATAAACATTGGTACAAAAGTAAATATAAAGTAAATTGTAGCTCCAAGTATTGAGCCGTATAAGGCCACCTTGGCAGTTTTAGCAGATGTTACGCGTTGAAAAACGTCTTGTTGAGGAACTGACCCCAGCATCATGGTGATCCATGTCCCAAAGAAAGTAATCCATGTCCAGATATTACCTTTTGGGAAAAAGTCTAACTTATGATTTATTGATGCGCTCTCAATGACTGGGATAATACCTCCTGTTAAGTGAGAAATAGCATATGCAATATAAAGAAGCCCACCAATAACTACGATCATTTGAATAAAGTCTAGGATCGCCACAGATAGCATGCCACCAAAAGTAGTGAAGGTCAGGACAATTAAGATGCCAATAACCATGCCCATTTCTTCGCTAATCATTTGATGTGTAATAAGATTAAATATTAATCCAAGCGCTTTAATCTGAGCCGCAACCCATCCCAAATATGAAATGACGATTGCAATAGTAGTTAATACTTCAACAGTTCTATTGTATCTAGCTCTATAAAAGTCTCCTAAAGTAATAATATTTAATTTATATAATTTAGTAGAAAAGAAAATGCCTGCAATTATTAAACAAAGACTCGACCCAAAAGGGTCTGCCACAACTCCATTTAAGCCTTCCTTAACAAAAGTAGACGACACTCCAAAAATTGCTTCTGCACCAAACCAAGTTGCAAAAACTGTAGCAGTGACGATAGGTAGCGGGAGGTGTCTTCCGGCGACAGCATAGTCTTTGGTAGTTTTAACTCGAGAAGATACAAAAATACCAATCCCAATTGTGACAAGAAGATAAAGAGAGACAAACCAAATAAGCAAATTAAAACTTCCTAAATTTATTTAAAAAAATAAAACAAGACTGTTAAATTTACCAATAAAGTAATTCCAATTAAAGTAATTACAATTTTAAACCAGCGGGTTTGATTTTTTTGCGTTTTTAATAACCGATCAATGTCTTCTTGGTTAATAGCATTTTTATTTTCATGTTTTTTTTGTTCAAGAAACTCATGAATAAGTCTTGGTAATTGTGGAGTTAAATGAAGCCAATGTGGAAGCTCATTTTTTAAACTCTTTAGAATATGTTTAATACCTTTTTGTTCTGACATGTATTTTTTCAAAAATGGAGCGGCTGTTTTCCATAAGTCTAAATCAGGATCTAGGTTTCGACCAAGGCCCTCTACATTTAAAAGTGTTTTTTGAAGCATAGTAAGCTGAGGCTGAATTTCCATATTAAATCGTCTTGATGTTTGAAATAACCTGATAAGAAGACGACCAAATGATATTTCCTTTAAAGGCTTATTAAAAATAGGCTCACATACTGATCGTATTGCATTTTCAAATTCATCTAAAGAAGTGTTCTTAGGTACCCAGCCTGATTCAATATGAGCAAGTGCTACATCATGATAATCACGTTTAAAAAAGGCTAAAAAATTACGTGCTAGGTAATTCTTATCATTCTCACTAAGAGAACCCATGATGCCAAAATCCATCGCAATATAGCGACCATCATCAGCGACCTGAATGTTGCCTGGGTGCATATCTGCATGAAAAAAACTATCTCTAAATACCTGCGTAAAAAATATTTCTACCCCATTGCGCGCGAGTTGCTTGATATCAATTTTTTTCTTACGCAGTGTTTCGATGTGGCTAATAGGAGTTCCATACATTCTTTCCATTACCATCACATCTTCATTACAGAAATCCCAATACACATCCGGTACGATAAGTAATTTTTTATCTTTAAAATTCTCACCTAAACGACTGCAATTTGCTGCATCCAGCATAAGATTTAGTTCGCACTGAATATGCCTTGAAAACTCAGCTACAACCTCTCTTGGCCTTAGTCGTTTACCATCTGACCATGTCAATTTAAGCATGTAGGCAATGAGATAAAGTAAATTTATATCTTTATTAATCACGCGTTTAATATTAGGTCTTAGTATTTTGACTGCAACATCTTTGCCATCATGGAGCGTTGCGAAATGAACTTGGGCGACTGATGCACTTGCTGTAGGCACTTGGTCAAACGTTTTAAAAATTTTATCTGGCGACATACCATATGAAGCAGCGATAATTTTTTCGACATTCTTATAAGGGAAAGGGGGTACCTGATCCTGAAGTTTAGCTAGCTCATCTGCAATATCTAATGGAATGAGATCTCTTCTGGTGGATAACATTTGACCAAATTTAACAAAAATTGGACCTAATTCTTCGAGCGCAAGCCTAAGCCTTGTGCCTCTATTTTTCTTGGCTGATCGAAAGAAAAACAGTATCGAGATAAGATAGGCAAAGACATTAAGTTGTCGATTGAATGTGATGAACTCCTCAAGGCGATACTTAATAAGTATATAAAGTATATAAATTAGTCTAAAGTACTTCATAGCTTTTTAAGCCTAAGCTCTAAACGATCCACATCAAATCGCAAACGGTCAACTTCATTATTAAATTGCTCTACCAGTCTTTTCTTGGCAATCAGGGGTTTCTCTTCGAGCCAGTACTCTTTAAACGTGTCTGCAATATTAAATGAGGTTTCTTTTGTGGTAGTTACAACTTTTTTCCCAAATTTTACGAGATGATATGCTGGAATATCACCAATAATCTCACTCAAATCATCTTCATAATCCCACTCAACATCTCTTAATAAGTTACTCATTACTGTGGCAAATTCAATATCACCTTTAATTTCAATATAAGCTTTTTTATTTCCGCGCATAAGTTCAATTGCTGAGGATATAGATAATTTAATTTCTGCATCATAACTATCGATTTGATCTCTATACTCTGGGAGACCACTCTCATTAACTATTAATGCGTAATGAATGGGCCCTACATTAAATAGAATAGATTTTGATCTATGCTTGGTAAGGCTTTTTTTTAACCACTCATTTTGTTGAAATAGATGGTTAGTGAGTTTTGTTTTAATTCTGACAATGATCAAAATTTGTATCCCATATGTATAGCAACTACACCCGAAGATAAATTAAGATATTCCACTTTTAAAAAAGATTCTTCTTCCATCATCGTTTTTAACGATTCTTGATCAGGATGCATCCTTATCGATTCGACAAGGTATTGATAGCTTGATTCATCCTTTGCAAATAACTTCCCTAATTTCGGAAGTAATTTAAAAGAAAATTGATCGTAAAAAAACTGTAATGGCTTCCATACTTTTGAAAATTCTAGAATTAAAATTTTTCCACCTGGGGATAAGACGCGATAAATTTCTTTTAATGCTTTCTTTTTGTCTGTCATATTGCGAATACCAAAGCCTATCGTGACACAGTCAAAATAGTTATCAGGGAAAGGTAATGATTCGGCATCACATAATATAGAAGGAATAAAAATACCTTGGTCAATTAATTTATCACGGCCAATGTTTAGCATAGATAAATTAATATCAGAATGTATCATCTGCCCATTAAAATCAGCTGATTGCACACCTATTTTTTTTGCAAGTAAAATAGACAAGTCCGCTGTTCCACCAGCAATATCAAGAATGCGCGCATTCTTCTTTACATTAGAAGTATTTACAAGAAATTTTTTCCAAATATGATGCATGCCAAATGACATCAGGTCATTCATCAGGTCGTAATTTGATGCCACAGAATGAAATACAGAAGCTACCTTGCTGGCTTTTACCGCTTCGTCTATTTCGCTATAACCAAAATGTGTTTTTTTATTCGACATCTGTTTTTGTTCTTTGAATACCTGCGATAGATAATTTTCTTAAATACTCTTCCCACAGCACGTCATAAGTTGCAGCAAGTTCATAAAGATAATCCCATGAGTAGATGCCTGTATTATGACCATCTGAAAATGTTAATTTAATAGCGTACTGACCGATGGGCTCAATATTTTCTATGCCGACATTTTCTTTATGTATTTGAAGTGTTTCTTGCCCTGGTCCGTGACCTCTTACTTCAGCGGACGGGGAATACACTCTAAGAAATTCGCATGAAAGCATGCATTCGGTTAGATTATTAAATTTAATTTCTAACAGCTTGGATGACTGATGAAGCTTAATTTCTAAAGGGTATATTTTAGCGTTACTTGTTGTCACTTTGTGGGGAAGCCTAAAAAAACTATATTATCGGAGTTCTCTTAGCTTTTTTGGTAAAAATTAAAAGATTAATGAATGGAAGATTGCAGTAATGATTTAATTTTTTTCATTGCCGATTGTTCGATCTGCCTAATTCTTTCAGCAGAAACACCAAGCTTATCTGCAAGCTCATGAAGAGTTGACGCTTCTTTATCCTTGAGCCATCTTTCTTCTAAAATAAGACGACTTCTTTCATCGAGCGATAAAAGTGCTTTTTTAAGGGAAGATAGACTATTATTTTCAGATTGATCTATTTCCATTTGTTCTGATGGCTCAGGCGCCTCATCTTTAAGGTAAGCAATAGGCCTATAAACGTCATCTTCTGATTCTTCAGATCCATAATCTAATGAAATTTCATTGCCATTAAAGCGATATTCCATTTCACGCACATCTTCAGGTTTGACATTAAGCTCTTTTGCGATTGAATTAATCTCATCTGTTTTAAGAGGCTGAAGAGTTTTCTTCATACTTCGTAAATTAAAAAACAGCTTACGTTGCGCTTTTGTTGTTGCCGTTTTAACTAAACGCCAGTTTTTAACAATATATTCCTGAATTTCAGCTTTAATCCAGTAGATTGCAAAAGAAACAAGTCTTACGCCTCTTTCAGGATCGAATCGTTTTACAGCTTTCATTAGACCAATATTTCCTTCTTGAACCAGGTCTGATTGAGAGAGTCCGTAACCGGAATAGCCCCTTGCTACCTTAGCTACTAATTTTAAGTGGGACAAGATCAGTGTTTTCGCAGCCTCGAGATCGTTTGATTTTTTAAGGCGCATGCCAAGAGTCATCTCTTCTTCTGCAGTGAGCGAGGGAATAGCTCTAATGGATTGCATATAGCGATCGTAGCTATCAATTGAGCCTAATGTAGATAAGCTTAAATCCAAAGTCATTTTGATAAAACCCTTGTAAAAACTTCATTCATAGAATAATTTTAGCACTCTTCGTAAGAGAGTGCTAGTTCAATAAGGTTCCCTAAATTATAAATTAAACTAATGAATACAAGGGGTTATATGGCTAAAATTTCTTAATCGATTGATTAATGGAGATGAAAGATGCTGCCACAGCGATCAAAACTGAGCCGCCTACGATGGATAAATACTCCAAAGGGTTTAAGTCAATAATACTAAACTGAGACCCATAGAGAGCTTCAACCTCAATGACAGTATGATTTAAGAAAATGACAATTAATTTGAGTATGATGGCAGCAGTTAATCCACCTCCAAGCCCGAAAATAAAACCGCTATATAAAAAAGGCCGCCTAATAAATTGATCCGTAGCACCAATTAATTTGCTCAGTTCAATTTCTTCATGGTGGGAAGTCATTTGAAGGCGAATTGTATTTCCAATAACTACTGTCAGCATAGAAGCTAGTAAAACTGAAGCCAAAAGAATAGCTTTATTTGCCAAATGAAGTACCGAGTTCAATTTCTTGACCCAGCCTGTATCAACAACTACTTGATCGACCCCATCAAGCTTTTCTATAAATGATTTTAAGTCCAGGATTTGATTTGGATTCATAGTATTGGGAGAGATAAAAAAAGCATCGGGTAGTGGATTTTCAGAGAGCCCATTGTTTGAATCATTAAAGCCCATTGATTTTTGTAATTTCGGCCAAGCCTCTTCTTTTTTTACAAAATGATAGCTATTAATTTCGGAGCGATTTTTTAATTCTTTTTCAATTTTATTTTTAGCATCAGCTGAAGTGTCTTTTTTTAGGAAGATACTTATTTGTGATTCATGCTGAATATTTTCAGAAATAGATTTTAAATTTTGCACTATAAGAAAAGATATGCTTGGCAATATAAAGGTAATGCCTATGACTAAAAACATCATAAGTGTAGAAAGTAATGATGCATGACTTCTCTGAAGGGCTTTAATAAACATCTGATAATGACCAGTTAAATAATTCATTTATTGCTCAGTCATCCTTATAAGATTGCCATCTTGCAAATAAAGCTGCTTATGTTTTTTTGAAACTATTGGCATTTCATGAGTTGCAATAATTACCGTAACACCCAGCTCTTGAAAACTATAAAAGAGGTTCATAATTTCATCCGCATATTTTTTATCTAAATTTCCTGTAGGCTCATCTGCAAGAAGAATGGAAGGCCTGCATGCAATAGCTCTTGCAATTGCGAGACGTTGCTGCTCCCCACCTGATAAGCTAATTGGCATTGATTTTTCTCTATTTAGCAATCCTACCTTATCTAAGGCCGCACGGACACGCCCTCTAATATCATTGATTTCTACGCCATTAATTTCTAATGGCAGAGCAATATTTTCGAAACAATTGCGATCATATAAAAGTTTGTGGTCCTGAAAAACTAAACCAAACTTTCTCCTAATGTAAGGAATGGAAGTACTTTTAACTTGAGCTAGATTTTGATTCTCAAAAATAATCGTTCCATGAGTAGCGGTCTCAATGGCCGTGATTAATTTTAATAGCGTTGATTTTCCTGCTCCTGAAGGACCGGTAACAAAAACAAGCTCACCAGCATTAATTTCAAAAGTAATGTTTTGTAATGCCCCTAAATTTCCTGGATATCTTTTATGGACTTGGTCAAATTTGATCATTGATAAAAGCCGATTTTAAAAAAGTGCATCAACATACTCTTGCGCATTAAACACTTTTAGATCATCTATAGATTCGCCTACTCCAACGTATCTTAATGGTGTAGGCTGCTCTTTAGCGATGGCTGCAATTACTCCCCCTTTGGCTGTACCGTCAAGCTTAGTTAAAGCAAGGCCTGTAATACCTAGGGCTTCATCAAATATTTTGACTTGACTGATAGCATTTTGGCCAGTATTCGCATCTAAAACGAGAAGAATTTCATGGGGAGCCTCTAAATGACACTTATTAATTACACGTTTAATTTTTGTAATTTCATCAATTAAATGTTTTTGGGTTGGCAATCTTCCTGCTGT
>JAPLQN010000031.1 GCA_026399645.1 Candidatus Methylopumilus sp.
GTGTTGCAGATGGTATGGGCGTACATGCTGTGATAGCCCCTAAAGATCGAGCAGTGGGATTAAATGCGACTGTGAGAAAGGTCGCTTCAGGCGCAGCTGAATCAGTACCCTTCATTGTGGTCACCAATTTAGCGAGAACCATACGTCAACTCAAAGAGCAAGGTGTGCTTGTGGTTGGAACCGCGGAAGATGGCGCTGAATCACTTTATCAATCAACTTTAAGCGGCCCCATTGCTGTCGTTTTAGGCTCAGAAGGAAGTGGCTTAAGGAGACTCACTCGTGATGTGTGTGACTTATTAATTAAAATACCTATGCTAGGCGCTGTGGAAAGTCTAAATGTGAGTGTTGCTAGCGGGATTGTATTGTCAGAAATTAGACGACAACGTTTTAAATCTTAAATCCAAGTGTTTTGTAAGTAGATCGTCGAGTTTTATTGAACAAAGATGGCTGCTTACTTAAATCTTGATTGTATGAGATGGCACCATCTTTTCAATTTTATTCTTCCAAACTTTAGAGTTTATTCTTCCCTTAAAGCTTTTTTCAATCACATTTAACATTGAAAAAACAGATGTTGAGGCTCCAGGAGAGGCGCCTAAAAGCGCGGCTAGAGATGAGTCGTCTGACCAAACTACTTCTGTTCCAAATTCTAATTTGCCACCAATTTTTTTATAAGGCTTGATGATCTGAACTCTCTTTCCAGCTGATGCAAGCTTCCAATCTTTTTCGTTAGCTAAAGGATAAAACTCTTTCAATGCATTCATTTTATCTTTGTATGAACTAGCAGACTCTTTAATTAGATAAATTAGAAGATTTAGATTGCAAATAAATACATGTAACATTGGCAAAATATTTTGGATACGAATTGATTTAAATAAATCCAGATACGAGCCCGTTTTCAAAAATTTAAATGTGAAGCTTGCGAATGGACCAAACATAAGCTGTCTTTTACCATTAATAATCCTTAAGTCTAAATGAGGCGCTGACATTGGAGGTGCCTTAGGGCCTGCTAAGCCATAAACCTTAGAAAAGTGTTTTTTTGTAATAGATGATTTCTTGCATATCAACCATTCACCATTGATGGGAAAGCCTGCATAGCCAATTTGATTTTTAATATTACTTTTTTGGAGTAAATGAATAGTTGATCCACCAGCCCCAAGAAAAATAAATTTTGCATTTACTGAAATTATTTTTTTACTCTTCACACAGTAAATTTTTATATCCCAAGTTTTATTATCTGTCTGTGATATTGATTTAATTTCGTGATTTACATGAATGGAGAATTTTTTATTTAAAGATAAAATCTTTAACATTTGATGACTCAGTGATTCAAAATCTACATCACTTCCATACTTAACTCTTGTCATTGCGATATTATCTTTTAAGTCTTCAGCAATAAGTGGCGCCCACTCTTTAATGGTTTCTTTACTGCGAGAGAATTGCATTCCCTTGAATGGAAGAGTTTTACTTAAAACCTCATACCTTTTCTTTAAAAAAGATATATTTTTATCTCCTTTGACAAGGCTTATGTGAGGAACCTGGGTAATAAAGGATTTGGGCTTAAAGCTTTTATATTTTTTGGTTAAAAAGCTCCAAAACTGAAGTGAGACTTCAAATTCACTATTGATCTTTAATGCTCTGTCTACACTTACAAGTTGCTGTTTATTCATGGGTGTGTAATTTAATTCACAGAAGCCAGCATGACCAGTTCCAGCATTATTGATTGATTGTGAGCTTTCAAGGGCGCAAGAAGAAAGCTTCTCGTAAATGGTAATATCTAAATCAGGATCTAACTCTTGAAGTAATCTGGCTAATGTGATGCTCATGATCCCGCCACCAATACAAACTACATCTTTTTTAATGTTCACTATCGACAAACCTTACTCTCTTAATTATATTTTTTGATTTTATTAGTTGTTATAATCTATCGGAATAATTTACCTTTAAATTAACCATTAGTCACTACATTAATGCCTAAACTTTCCGTCATCATCATTACAAAGAATGAATCTCAAAATATTGCTGATTGCATTAAAAGTGCAAATTTTGCTAGTGAAGTTATTGTTCTAGATTCAGGCAGTTCCGATAACACTGTTTCTCTTGCTAAGAAATTAGGGGCTAAAGTTTTTAATAAGCCATGGAAAGGCTATGGTCAGCAAAAAAATATCGCCATTCAATTAACCAAGCACGAATGGATATTTTCTTTAGATGCTGATGAAAGAATTACACCTGCACTTAAACAAGAAATTTTAAAAGTAATTAATCGTTCAGACTTCAATGTTTATGATGTTCCTAGACGATCCTTATTTGTTTCTAGATTTATAAAATACTCAGGGTGGCAGCCAGATAGGACAAAGAGACTATTTAAAAAAGATAGTGCTAAATTTTCGGAACATCATGTGCATGAACATCTTGAGAGTAAATATGAAATCGGCCATTTATTGCAGCCCTTAATTCATTATTCATATAGAGATTTTGAGATGGTATTGAAAAAGATTAATGTCTATTCAAGCCTGGGTGCTAAAGATCTTAAAAGTAAAGGCAAAAAAGGTAGTCTTAAAAAAGCAATTCTTCATGCTTTATGGGCTTTTATTCGAACTTATATTGTAAGGCTTGGTTTTCTAGATGGTCGCGAGGGCTTAATGCTTGCAATCTCTGTTGCAGAAGGTACTTATTATCGTTATATCAAACTTATCTATTTAAAATAAAAAAGCCCATATGCATGGGCTCTTTAAATTTGGCTCCTCGACCTGGGCTCGAACCAGGGACACACGGATTAACAGTCCGTTGCTCTACCAGCTGAGCTATCGAGGAATTGAGAACGTGATCATAAAACAGTTATTGCTTCAAGGTCAACTTAAACAAAATGTAAATTA
>JAPLQN010000057.1 GCA_026399645.1 Candidatus Methylopumilus sp.
AAGAGTCTCCCAATCGGGCAGCAAATTAATTTTTAAATCCGGGCTAAACCAAAGCATCTCTTCCATAAGGCGTCTTGCTTCGAATGCTGTCTCCGTAAAAATTGCTAAAGACTTTTTACCTTTGACAATTTCATCCTGAATATATTTAACGAGAGAATAGCTATCAGAGCCATCAATTTCAGCTGTTGATAATGATTCTTTACTTTGATAATTTGCTTCTAATGGCATATATTGCATGTATAAATAATTAGCAATATTATATGCTTTAAAGCTAATATTCATTGAGAGGGAATGTCATGAATGATAAAGAATTAGTCGCGCACCAAGCCTTACAGTATGTTAGCGAAAATATGATTGTTGGCTTAGGCACAGGTTCAACCGCTAACTTCTTTATTGATGCTTTAGCTAAGCGAAATAAAGAAGAAAACCTAAAGATAAGGGCAGTATCGAGCTCTGTTGTAAGCATGATTAAAGCTAAAGAAGCTGGCTTGCCAATTATAGCCATGGAACAAATCAAAGAAATAGATCTTTATATTGATGGGGCAGATGAAATTGCACCTGACCTTACTTTGCTTAAAGGGCGTGGTTATGACCTCGTTCGCGAAAAGCTACTAGCACGATCTGCTAAAAAATTTATTGTCATTGCAGATGAGTCTAAATTAGTTAAAAATATTGGGGATAACTTTCCCATACCTTCTGAAGTTCAACCCTTTGCATGGGAGCTTGTTAAAAATATTTTAATGAAGAAAGGTACAGGCGATATTAGGATTAATGCAGCAAAAGATGGGTATGCAATAACCTCTTGTGGTAATTTCGTTCTCGATTTTAATTATCCTGAAAAAAATACTGAAGAATTAAATGCACTTCTATCGCAAACACCCGGCATTGTAGAGCATGGCATTTTTTTTAATATGGCGCATGGCGCCTTGATTAGTAGTAATGGAAAAGTTCGTGAGATCTGGAAAAGCTAAATCTTTTCAATGCCACCCATATAAGAAACTAATGCTTTAGGTATTGTAATGCTGCCATCTTCATTCTGATAGTTCTCAATAATAGCAACTAATGTTCTTCCAACTGCAAGCCCTGAACCGTTCAATGTGTGAACAAATAAATTTTTTCCATCCTCACTCTTAAACCTTGCTTTTAATCGTCTTGCTTGAAAAGCTTCACAATTTGAAACAGATGAAATTTCACGATACGTATTCTGTGATGGAAGCCAAACTTCCAAGTCGAAGGTTTTTGCAGCACCAAAACCCATATCACCTGAGCATAAAGATAGTAATCGATATGGAAGCTCTAATGAAGTAAGAATAAATTCAGCATGTGAAACCATTTCATCTAATGCATCATAACTTTTGTCTGGATGAACAATCTGAACCATCTCAACTTTATCAAATTGATGCTGCCTAATCATACCGCGCGTATCTTTTCCGTAAGATCCAGCCTCTGACCTAAAACAAGGAGTATGTGCAGTCAATTTAATAGGAAGATCAGACAGTTTCACGACTTCATCTCGCACAAAATTTGTAAGTGTTACCTCAGAAGTTGGTATTAAATATAATTTACTTTCATTATGTGAAAGGCTAAAAAGATCAGCTTCAAACTTTGGGAGTTGTCCTGTACCTATTAATGAGTCGCTATTAACTAAATAAGGCGTGTAGCATTCCTTATACCCATGTTTATCTGTTTGAGTATCAAGCATATATTGGGTAATAGCGCGATGTAATTTTGCAAGCTTGCCTTCAATGACTACAAAACGCGCTCCAGAGAGCTTTGCACCTAAATCAAAGTTAAGGCCATGTTGAGCACCTATATCGACATGATCTTTAACATTAAAAGTAAATTTTCTAGGTTCGCCTACTGTCTTCAAAACTTTATTGTCGGATTCTGACTTACCTATCGGAGTTGATTCATGAGGAATATTAGGGATATCAAGCATGAACTGATTAATCTTTCCTTGTAACTCGGCTAATTCAGATTCGCCCGCTTTTAAATCATCTGAAATTGCATTTACACTCTTCATATGCAAATCAGTATTCTCATTTTTAGACTTCAAAATGCCAATTTCTTTTGATATAGAATTTCTTTTTTCTTGAAGGTCTTGAGTCTTAACTTGTAGTTCTTTTCGCGCATTTTCTAATGATTGAAAAGTAGCTACATCAAGATCAAAGCCTCTACTTAAAAGTTTATCTTTAGCAATCCCAATATCATTTCGTAGTATTTGAATATCAATCATAAATAACCTATTTCTTTTGCTTGTCTTGAGATTTTAAATAATTCATTTTTTCGAGAATTTTACTCTCTAATCCTCGAGTTGTAGGCTTATAAAATTCAACAGGATCTAAATTATCTGGGAAATATTTCTCTCCTGATGCGTAAGCCTCGGGTTCATTGTGAGCATAACGATAGTTTTTTCCGTAATCTAATTCTTTCATAAGCTTAGTTGGGGCATTTCGAAGATGAACTGGCACATCACTATTATCCCCTTCCGCTACAAATGCTTTCACTTCATTGAAAGCCATATATGCCGCATTACTTTTCGCTGCAATTGATAGGTAAATCACTGCGTTCGAAAGCGCTAACTCACCTTCGGGCGAGCCAAGACGTTCAAAGATTTGGTAGGCTTCGAGCGCTATAGTTTGACCCTTTGGATCAGCTAAGCCTATATCCTCAACGGCAATTCGAACAATTCTTCTTGCCAAATAGAGTGGATCAACCCCTCCGTCTAACATCCGATGAAACCAATATAAAGCAGCATTCGGGTCAGACCCTCTCACAGATTTATGAAGCGCTGAAATTTGGTCGT
Organism: Candidatus Methylopumilus sp.; assembly: GCA_026399645.1. GTDB lineage: Bacteria > Pseudomonadota > Gammaproteobacteria > Burkholderiales > Methylophilaceae > Methylopumilus. The sequence continues at coordinate 2,807 of JAPLQN010000057.1, forward strand.
AAAATTGATCCCCACCCTTATCAAAACGCCTTACCTTGCTTGTAATTGTTTTCTTTAAAAAGTCTCGATCAATTTTTTTGGCTTTTAAAGATGTGGCTGTATTAAAGAGTAATTCTAAAAAATTGAGCAGCCTTCTAGCATCTCCATTTACATGGGCAATAATCTCTTGCTTAGCCTCCAGATCAACCTCAATATCGGGCGCAATATAAGCTTTAGCTTTTTCATAAATCAAAAGAAGATCTTCTTCATCAAGCATTTTTAAAACATAAACTTGAGATCGACTCAATAAAGCTGAATTAACTTCAAAAGATGGGTTCTCGGTAGTTGCTCCAATAAAAGTAATCAATCCTGATTCGACGTGTGGCAAAAATGCATCTTGTTGGCTTTTATTAAATCGGTGAACTTCATCAACAAATAAAATTGTTTTTTTATTATATTGCTGCAAATTAAGCTGGGCTTTATCTATAGCTTCCCGAATATCTTTAACGCCAGATAGGACTGCAGATACGGATATGAACTCCGCATCAATAGAATTTGCAATTACACGTGCAATAGTTGTTTTACCAACACCTGGAGGGCCCCACAAAATCATGGAAGGTAAATTTCCAGATTCAATAGCTACACGCAAAGACTTGCCTTCACCTAAAATATGTTTTTGGCCTGCAATTTCTCCGACAAATTTAGGTCTTAAATGCTCAGCAAGTGGCAATTGAGACTGATTAGGTTCGAACATTTGATTCATGAGGATTATTTACCTGAGATCTCTTCTTGAATTAACCACTGGCCATCTATTTTTTTAACCAAAAGTGATTTATTAGACATCTCAGACAACTTGTCGGAGGTGTATCTTTGTTTAAATTGTATGCGAGCTAAATTTTCAACTTTAGTACTTACCTTTATGTCTTCAATTTCAACAAGAATCTTTCCTTGTGATGATATTTTTTGCCTTCTTGAGGCCTGCCAAAAAGATAATGCATCGCCATTTGGAGTTTTAAAATCTTGTGCGTATTTACTTAAATAAAGCTCAGTATCCTTAGTTGACCAGGCATTTGCCCAGTCATTTGCAAAAGCAATTAACTCTGCATCTTTATTTTTATTCTGATTTGATGTTGTCGATAAATTGTTAGATATGCCACCATTTTGAACAACATCAACGCCGTTAGGTAATTTGAATAAAAAATCATTATCAGTCAAGCTCACATTGAATTTTGCATTCTTAAAACTGATTGTTGTGATGTGTTCAAATGCATCAACAATTTTCATCACCGATAATTTATTTTCGTTTAAACCAAGCATGATTTTAGTAAATCCAGCGCCTTCCTCTTTAGGAATAGCCTCGACCCACTTGATATTTTCACTAGCTTCATTTCCAACTGGAGCTTCTATATTTTTAAGTGTGAAATATTTTTCAATATTTTTACCTGCAATAATTAAAAGTGGCGTTGACCCACCAACTTTAGCTATCGGATTAATAGAAACTTGTCTCAGATCCTGGTCGTACATATACAGTCGATCACCATCGCTAATGATTTGATTTTGATAAGGCTTTAAATAATCCCATCTAAACTTATTAGGTCTTTTAAATAGCATGACGCCTTCAACATCTTGGAGTTTTGAACCCTTCTTATCTAAAACAACCTGACTAAATTCAGAAGACATACTTGAGACGTTACTTACAAAAGCATTAAGATCTGAAATACCCTCAGCAGAAGCATTTAAAGAAAAAATTAGAAAAACAGAAAACAGTTTATTCATTTTGATTTGGGGCTAGGATATCTCTATTGCCATTACTTTGCATTGCGGAAACAAGTCCGGCTCTCTCCATATCCTCAATGATTCTTGCAGCACGGTTATAGCCAATGCGTAAATGCCTTTGAACTGAAGAGATGGATGGTTTTCTAGTTCGCAATACTAATTCCACAGCCTCATCATAAAGCTGATCTTTCTCGCCTGAGAAATTAGAAGAGGAATCGCCGTAATCTCCGCTCTCTGAAGTTTCGTTGGTTAAAATACCTTCAATATAATTTGGCTCACCATGTGACTTAAGATAGCTCACAACTTTATGTACTTCTTGATCAGATACAAATGCTCCATGAATTCTTTGTGGATAACCTGACCCTGCAGGTTGATATAACATATCGCCTTGCCCAAGCAAAGTCTCGGCCCCCATTTGATCTAAGATTGTTCGTGAATCAATTTTGCTAGCTACTTGAAATGCTATTCTTGCAGGAATGTTAGCTTTGATGAGTCCCGTGATCACGTCTACCGAAGGCCTTTGTGTGGCAAGTACTAAGTGGATACCAGAAGCCCTGGCTTTTTGAGCAAGTCTAGCAATAAGCTCTTCAATTTTTTTGCCTACCACCATCATTAAATCTGCCAGCTCATCAATCACAATTACAATAAGTGGCATTTCAGATAATGGTTCAGTATTTTCTGGATTTACAGGATCTGCAATAGGAGAGCCATCTTTAATACTATCTTTAATTTTTTGATTGTATCCAGCTAAGTTTCGAACGCCCAATACCGACATCAGCTTATAACGCCTTTCCATTTCACCTACACACCAATTTAATGCATTGGCAGCTTGACGCATATCAGTGACGACCGGCGCTAATAAGTGAGGTATTCCTTCATAGACAGATAACTCAAGCATCTTAGGATCAATGAAAATCATCCTCACTTTTTCAGAGTTGGCCTTATAAAGTAAACTTAAGATTAATGCATTGATAGCAACCGATTTACCAGAACCTGTAGTACCTGCAATTAATACATGTGGCATTTTAGATAAATCAGCAACTTCGGGGCGACCTGAAATATCTTTTCCTAAGGCAATCGTGAGAGAAGCGCTCGTATCTGCGAAGATTTGTGAGCTCATAATTTCTGATAAGTAAACAATCTGCCTTTTAGGATTGGGTATCTCTAAACCCATACATGTTTTGCCAGGAATAGTTTCAACAACACGAACACTCACAACAGAAAGTGCGCGCGCTAAATCTTTCGATAAGTTAGTCACTTGACTACCTTTAACGCCAGGTGCTGGCTCAAACTCATAGCGGGTAATTACAGGGCCAGGTTGAGCTGAAATTACTTTGGCTTCAATACCAAAGTCCATTAGTTTCTTTTCAATGAGTCGAGATATAAACTCAATCGTTTCTGAAGATTGCGGTTCGACCTGATCTGATGGCTGATCTAAAAGATGAAGAGGTGGTAATAAATTGTCACTAAAATTAAACAATGGAATTTGCTTCTCTTTTTGTACACGCTCACTTTTTTTAATTTGTACGTCAGAAGATTCAATATTTAATGGGGATCTATTTTCAGACTTTCTGCGCTCACTCTCTAAGAGCTCTAATCTCTGCTGCTCAATAATTTTCCCATGTTTACGATCTTGCCAATCTCTATATCGATATTGTCCTCTTTGAAATAAAGCAAAAGTAAAGTGGCCAGAATGCTCTGAAATTTTAAGCCATGACCATCCTGTAAATAAGCTAAATCCGATCGCAATAGATGTGATCAAGAAAATACTTGAGCCGACATAACCCAAAGAGGAAAGTAATGCTTGATCAAATAATTTTCCAAGTAAGCCTCCTTGGCTTAATGGGAATTGAGCTGGAAGATCTATTAAATGTCCCGCTTCAAAAGCAGACGAGGCAGAAATTAAGAGAAAGAAACCAAAATAATTAAAAAACAAAAAAGAGCGATAGCCTTTTAAGTCTTTATTGTATTGAGGATAAAGAAGCCAAATACTAAAGAAACATAAGAAGCTTAGCCACCAACTTGATAAACCGAAAATATAGAGAAGTAAATCAGATAAATACGAACCAATAATGCCGCCAGCATTATGAATTGAATTTGAGCCACTGACGCTATGAGACCATGATGGATCTTGGCTAGAGTATGTTGCAAGTGTGATGGTTAAATATAAGCCTAAGAAAATTAAACTTAACCACCAAGCTTCGCGTGTAAGCTTACTTTTAATACCACTAAGTTTATTATCCTGTGGAGTTTGGCTAGCTTTTCCAGATTCTGATTTTTTTTTAAAAAACAAGGTTATAAGTGCTCGGAATGTTTCATCAATTATATCAGTTTGAAGTGCCAAAAAATGATGAAAAAAGCCTCAAAAAGAGCCACTTCAGTCAAAAATAGGTTTGCTTAATCAGGCGATGAAAACTAAAATTGATCGTTTGTAACTTCACACTCTTTTCAGGAATTTTTTATGGCAAAACATGCCCAACTTATCATCTTAGGCTCTGGTCCAGCAGGCTATTCTGCTGCAGTTTATGCTGCCAGAGCAAACCTTAATCCCGTTCTTATCACAGGGATTGCCCAAGGTGGTCAGTTGATGACTACTACAGATGTTGATAATTGGCCTGCAGATCCTGATGGCGTTATGGGTCCTGAGCTCATGGAGCGCTTTGAAAAACATGCTAAGCGCTTTAACACTGAAATTGTCTTTGATCATATTCATACGACACACCTTAAAGAAAAACCTATTCGACTTATAGGTGACTCATCTGAGTACACTTGCGACGCACTTATTATTGCAACTGGCGCATCAGCGAAATATCTTGGATTGCAAAGTGAAACTGCATTTTTAGGAAAAGGTGTTTCTGCTTGCGCAACATGCGATGGCTTTTTTTACAAAAATCAAGAAGTCGCGGTTGTTGGTGGCGGAAATACAGCTGTCGAAGAGGCGCTATACCTATCCAATATCGCAAAAAAAGTAACATTAATTCACAGGCGCGACAAATTCAAAGCTGAAGCTATTCAGATGGATAAAATTCACGATCGCGTAAAAGAAGGAAAGATCATTCTTGAAACATTTAAAACCTTAGAAGAAGTTTTAGGTGACGCCTCAGGCGTAACTGGAATAAAAATTAAAGATGTAAATACAAATGAAAGTAAATCTATAGAACTTAAAGGTGTTTTTATTGCCATTGGTCACCAACCCAACACCTCAATTTTTGAAGGTCAATTGGATATGGAGAATGGTTATATCATCGCAAACGCGGGTCGTCATGGTAATTTTACAGCGACTTCAATTTCTGGTGTGTTTGCAGCAGGTGATGTTCAAGATCACATTTATCGTCAAGCAGTAACAAGTGCTGGAAGCGGTTGTATGGCAGCACTTGATGCAGAAAGATTTTTAACGAAATAATGTTATGGCAAAAAATGAAAATAATAAAGATGAAATTAATTTATTCAGGGAAGCCATTAAAGGCGCAACTCCTTTAAAAATCAGTCCGAAAAAAAAAGAACATAAAGCACCTCAAAAAAAACCTAAGCCCGTCCCTCTAAATTTTATAAGGGATGAAAAACAAGCGCTTATTGATTCTATTAGCGATCACTACGAACCACTTCATGACATTGAAAATGGTGATGAGTTATTCTATATCAGACAAGGTCACTCACCTGATGTGTTAAAAAAACTAAAGAAAGGTTATTGGGTGGTCCAAAAATCTATTGATCTTCATGGCATGATTTCGGATGAAGCAAAAGCATATGTGGTTCAATTTATAGCGGAATGCAAAAAAAATAATATTCGCTGTGTTCGTATCGTTCATGGCAAAGGCTATAACTCTAAAAACAAAGAACCTATTCTTAAAAATAAACTCAAGCATTGGTTAGCACAAAAAGAAGAAGTAATCGCATACGCTCAGGCGCGAGCTCACGATGGAGGGAGTGGAGCTGTTATTGTGTTATTAACCGCACATTAGGTTTCCCCCAAAAAACCTCCGCTTTGATGCTTCCAAAGTCTCGCATATAAGCCTTTCTTTTTAATAAGCTCATTATGCGACCCCTCTTCTATAATCTTACCTTTATCAATCACAATAAGCCTATCCATTGCAGCAATAGTGGACAGGCGATGTGCAATAGCGATCACTGTCTTGCCCTCCATTAATTGATAGAGACTTTGTTGAATAACAACTTCAATTTCAGAATCAAGCGCGCTTGTTGCTTCATCTAATAATAATATAGGCGCATCTTTTAACATCACTCTTGCAATAGAAATACGCTGTCTTTGGCCTCCTGATAACTTAACGCCTCTTTCGCCGACATGAGCTTCGTAACCTTTTCTAGAAAGGTTATCTTCCAACTGCATAATAAAATCATGGGCTTTAGCTCTTTTCGCCGCACCAATCATTTCACTTCGAGTTGCATTAGGCCTTCCATAGACCACATTGTCTTTAACTGATCGATGAAGTAAGGACGTATCTTGTGTGACCATACCAATCTTTTCTCTCAAGCTATTTTGATTTACTTTTGATATATCTTGGTTATCGATAGTAATTACACCTGATTTAAGATCATAAAATCGCAATAACAAATTTACGAGTGTAGATTTTCCTGATCCAGATCTGCCAACTAGCCCAACTTTTTCGCCAGGCCTAATATTCAATGAAAAATTATGAATAACTGATTTTTTTTGATTGGGATAATTAAAAACAATATTTTGAAATGAAACTGAAGCTTTTTTTATGATGAGATCTTCTGCATTTTTAATATCTTTTATTTCTTGCTGAATTGAAAGTGTGTTTAGGCCGTCTTGAAGAGTTCCGACTTGTTCATATAAAGATGTCATTTCCCACATTACCCAGTGTGAAATACCATTCAATCTCAAAGCCATAGCTGTTGAAGTTGCAACTACTCCCACCATGATTTCATTCTTCGACCAAAGCCAAATTGCAACAATAGCTGTTCCAATCACAAGCAACATACTTAAAAAATGATTAATAATTTCAATCCAGCTAACTAATCGCATTTGCATATTCACTGCACCTAAAAAATCATTCATTGCAACCTTGGCAAAGTTCGCTTCACGTCCGGCGTGAGAAAAGAGCTTAATAGTACTTATATTTGTATAAGCGTCTGTAATACGCCCTGTCATTAATGACCTTGCATCAGCTTGATTTCTAGACAATTTACTTAAGCGTGGTACAAAATAAATAAGAACAAGGATATAAAAAAGAAACCAGCTAAGAAATGGAAGCATCAAGATCAAATTAAATTTACCTACAACAAAAATCATCGTTAAGAAATAAATAATCACGTACACCAGAATGTCAGCCAAAATGAACCATAAATCTCTCACCGCAAGCGCAGTTTGCATAACTTTTGCAGCAACTCTCCCTGCAAATTCATTATGATAAAAGTTCATACTCTGATTAAGAAGTAATCGATGAAAATTCCAACGCATTCGCATAGGAAATGCACCAGCGAGGGATTGATGCTTAATTAAGGTTTGGAATAAAACAAGCAATGTACTTAAGATTAAAACTGCTGATGCTGACATCAGCATAGAAGCATTTTGAGACCAAAAATTTTCTGGGCTTGAATGATTTAGTAAGTCAACCAAAGAGCCCATATATGAGAATAAAATAGCTTCGAAGCTACCTATGACAGCTGTTAAAAGAGCCATAAATAAAATGAGCCATCTAAGATTTTTAGTGCATGACCATACAAACAACAAAAGGGTTTTGGGTGGTGTAGTTAGAAAGTACTCGGGAAAAGGATTGAGAAGTTTTTCAAAGCGCTGAAACATAAAAACCTATTTAGACTCTATTAAACAAATAGCCTGAGCTGCAATACCTTCGCCTCTTCCAGCGAATCCTAGAGTTTCAGTTGTTGTTGCTTTCACATTCACTGCGTGAATATCTATATTACAATCTAATGCAATATTATTTTTCATGTGATCAATATACGGTGCCAATTTAGGTAATTCACAAATTATTGTTGCATCAATATTAATAATTGAATAATTTTTTTCTTGAATTAATAGAATGACTTTCTTTAAAATATCTCTGGAATCTATATTTTTAATAGATGGGTCTGTATTCGGAAAATGCTTGCCTATATCACCAAGCCCAGCAGCGCCAAGTATTGCATCAGCAATTGCATGTAAAAGTACGTCAGCATCTGAATAGCCGTCTAATCCTTTATGAAAAGGAATTTCAACTCCTCCAATAATACATTTTCTGCCGTTCACTAACTGATGAACATCAAAACCCTGTCCAACTTTTATCATCATAAATACCTATTCAGTGATTAAATGCTCAAGAATACTAAGGTCTTCTTGATAAGTTACTTTGAAATTTCTAAAATCGCCTTTAATTAATTTTGGCTTCATTCCTAACCGCTCAATTGCTTGAGACTCATCGGTTGGAATGCCATCAAATGAATTTAGTGCGTCAATTAATATTTTATACCTATACATTTGAGGTGTTTGTGCTTGCCATAAATGATCTCTTACTGGTGAATCAATAACCCTATCTTCATTGTCAGATTTTTTTATAGTGTCTGCTATAGGGTATGCAAGCAACCCACCTACTGGGTCATTTTTTAATGTCTCTATTAGGTGGATAACATCTTTTTCTTGGACGCCTGGTCGCGCGGCATCGTGAACTAAAACCCAATCACTTTCATTCGTGTGAGTTTTTATTGTTTCTAATGTATTAAGAACAGTCTTGGCTCGAGATTCACCGCCACAATAATGCACACTCACTTTTGATGACAAAGAAAGATTAAGTGCGTTCCAAAGATCATCTTTTGGCTGAAGTGCAATATGAATAGAATCGACGAGGGGGATATTTTCAAAAACACGAATTACTCTTTCAATGAAAGTTTGTTTATGAATTTTAAGGTACTGTTTGGGCTGGCCCAATCCCATTCTGGAACCTGAGCCTGCTGCCGGAATAATGATATGAAATTTCGCCATGGGAAATTTTAACATGGCAACAGACAATGCTTTTAAGAGTTAAGATTAATCTTCTGCGTTGGCTGCAGTTTTATGAATCGAAATATCAGCGCCATTAAATTCTTCTTCTTGGGTTAATCGAATGCCAAAAAAATACTTAAGGGTGCCGTAAACTACGAATCCTCCGGCAAGTGCTATCAATACTCCTAATAAAGTTCCTATAAGTTGAGATGCAAAGCTAACGCCTCCCAAGCCACCGAAATAAGTAGATCCAAAAATGCCTGCGGCAATACCGCCCCACGCACCACAAAGTCCATGCAATGGCCACACACCCAATACATCATCAATCTTTAAACGATTTTGAGTAAGAGTAAAGGCCCATACAAAAAGAATACCTGCAAGTAAACCCGTAATTAGGGCGCCTATGGGATGAAAAATGTCTGATCCTGCACACACAGCTACAAGGCCTGCAAGCGGTCCGTTATGGATAAAACCGGGGTCATTTTTTCCAACGACAAGGGCTGCGATAGTCCCACCTGCTAATGCCATTAGAGAATTAATTGCTACAAGGCCTGAAATACCATTCGCTGTTTGCGCTGACATCACGTTAAAACCAAACCACCCTACAGTTAAGATCCAAGCACCTAGAGCTAAAAAGGGAATATTGGATGGCGGGTAAGCATGCAGCCTTCCATCTTTACCATATCTACCATGTCTTGCCCCAAGTAATAAAACAGCCACCAAAGCTATCCAACCACCCATCGCATGGACAACTACTGAACCTGCAAAATCGTTGAATTTAAACCCAAAATTACCTTCAAGGAAAGATTGGACCCCAAAATGATTATTCCAAGCAATACCTTCAAAAAATGGATATACGAAGCCAACCAAAGCGAAGGTAGCCGCTAATTGAGAATTGAATTTAGCTCTTTCAGCTATACCCCCCGATATAATTGCAGGAATAGCTGCAGCAAAAGTAAGTAAAAAGAAAAACTTAACCAGTTCATAACCGTTTTTAGCAGACAGAGTTTCTGCGGGTGCGAGGAAACTCACGCCATAAGCAATGCCATAGCCTATAAAAAAGTAGGCTAGTGTAGATACTGAAAAATCGACAAGAATTTTAACAAGTGCATTGACTTGGTTTTTATGACGAACAGTGCCCACCTCTAAAAATGCGAAGCCTGCATGCATAGCTAGCACCATAACTGCGCCCAATAAAACAAATAAAACATCATTTGCACCAATTAAGTTATCCATAAAGGGCATTCCTCATCTATTAAGTATTAAATTAGTTTTAATTTTATATAAGGATGAATAAAAATCAGAGATTGTGATTTTTTTATTTTAATGTTTGGAAAAAAATCTACTTTTAAGCACTATTTTTGTGCATTTTTATGAATTACTTTTTTTATGCACACAAATAAAGCATAAAAATAATCATTAAAGTCTTACTGAAGCACGTTTAAGATATGAAGATCATTTTTTAAATTATATTTATGCTTGAATATATCCTTCTTGTTTTACTAATTCTGACCGTTTGGTTTTGGATTGATACAATCTCAAAACGTGAGCTTGCTATTCAACTTGGAAAAAATTTATCTAAGCAATTTGATCTTCAGTTTTTAGATGAGACAGTTGCATGCGAAAAAATTACATTAAAACGAAATGAAAAAGGTCAGGTTGCTATATTAAGATGTTACGAATTTATGGTGAGCAGCTCCACAAACGATCGAATCAAATGTAATCTTTTCCTCTTAGGAAAGCATTTACATAACTGGCATATCCCGCCCTACATCAGCATGGAAACTTAATTTTATGCATAATTCAGAAGACAAATTACATCGATTTATTTTTGAAAATACAGATATTCGAGGTAATTACGTAAAGCTAAGTCATACAATCGAAGAGGCTACGCAACATCAGTCTCTACCTCAAAATCTTCATGCTATATTGGCTGAGCTTATTGTGGCAAGCTCTCTTCTCGCTTCAACACTTAAGCTTGACGGATCACTCACATTACAAATTCAAACCAATGGACCACTCAAATTATTAATCGCTGAATGCAATGGAAATTTAGGGATGCGGGGTACGGTTAAGTGGAGTGGGGCTATTGAATCTCTTGCACCAATAGACCTTATCAAAGAAGGCCATTTCATTATTACTTTAATTCAAAAAAATGCAAAAACGCCCTATCAAGGCATCGTACCTATGGAAGGAAACTCAATCAGTGAACTTCTTGAGAATTACATGTTAAGGTCAGAGCAGATTCAAACCAAACTCTGGATCCATTCTCAAAATAATATTTTTCATGGCCTTCTTATTCAAAAGCTTCCATTTAATTCTTCAGCAGAGGAATTAAATCAAGATGAAATGAAAAATGTTTGGGGAAGAATTGTTGAGACTGCTAACCAATCGTTTAATTCGCTTCGTCCTGAATTGGAAGTATCTGAAATTCTTCAGAATGTATTTTCTTCAGAAACAATTCGTTTATACGATCCAACTCACCTGGGCTTTGCTTGTAGCTGCTCCAAAAAAAGTGTTGAAGATATGCTTCAGCTTATTGGAAAAGAAGAATGTAACTCCATCATTGAAGAGCAAGCTTCCATAACAATTCACTGCGATTTCTGCAATGCGTGTTATCAATATTCAGAAGATGACGTAGATTTTGTATTTAACGAATCGAGTAACTCAGCTAAGCACTAAAATTTTCTTGCCTATATTTTTCATATAAACATATCGATACGGCAGCAGAAACGTTCAACGATTCAATCCCTGCTTCCATAGGGATATGAATGGAATGCGAAGTCAAGCCTATAGTTTCTGACTGCAGGCCGCTTCCTTCGTTGCCAAAAATAAAAGCAACAGGCCCTTTTAAGTTTTCCTTAAAAATTGATTTTCCAGTTAATTCAGTTGCAAAAATTTTTCCCTCGAAAGCTTTTGTAATGTCAGCAAAGACAGCATTCTCAACGCATGGCAAATAAAAATGAGCGCCTTGCCCTCCTCTTAATACTTTAGGTGACCATAGATCAGCACAATGATCAGACAAATACACAAGATCTACGCCTGAGGCGCTTGCAGATCTTAAAATGCTTCCTAAATTACCTGGGTCTTGAATATCTTCCAACAATAAAATACAGTTCTGTTTTTTTGGCGCATCTATATGTGGGATGTTAATAGATGCAAGTATGCCTGTAGGCGACATCACAGGTGCTATTTCAGAAAAAAGTCTTGCTGGAAATTCCAATACTTGCGTTTCTTCATTTAAATACCCTGAGATCTTACTTATGTCACTACCCTGAATTAAAGCGACAGAATCTGGGGAGCCAAAGCGTTGAGCATAAGACTCAATAAGGTGTATACCATCCAGAATCGTTTGCTGAACTTCATACCGATAACGGGGTGATTCATTAAGTTTTTTTAAATGTTTGAAATGTTGGTTGCCACGAGATGAAATTAGTTGGCATTTCATATTATTCAAATGCTTTTATAGGTGACATTTTAAATCCTGAATCTCTTAACTGATTTAACAAGCCATCCTGACCTGCTAAATGGGATGCACCGACTGCAATAAATAATTGTTTGTTTTTTGAAAGCTCTTTAATTTTTACTGCCATCTTTTGATTTCTCTCACCCATAAGCTGAACTTTAATTTTAGCCCACATAGCTTCTGGCATTAATTTACCTGTTAATCGTTCATCAGTTTTTCGTATTTGCTCAACATCGCCTGAGACGTATTGTTTCATGAGTAAATTGTAATCAGATAATTTTTCTTTCTCTGTTTTTTTTAACACTGCTCTAAGTATTATTAATTGTTCATCATTAGATAGAGAATCCATCGTAGCAAAATGCTCTTGAGATGACTCAAGCCCTATGACTTCTTTATCTAAATCCTCTGCCATTGCCGTTAAAAGATAGTCTTGATTGAATTCGGTATGGGGCTTGGGTGAATCAAAAATAATAGCCAAGAGCCAAGGCTTCATTCTTATAACATTCTCAAAATGCATCACATGAAATTCTGCTAGTTTTTTAATTTGTTTTAGCTCAATCTCATTTAAATCTGTGGCTAGGGAATGATTCTGCATAAAAAGATTTTGGGAGTGATCGTTAGGCGCAATTTCTACTAAAAGAAGATCTGATGCATTGATAGATTTTTTTACAATAGGTAAGAACTTAATAATTCTATTGTCATCAGTATGGATAGTACCGAACAAATAATGCGTCGAGCCATTAGGTGCTTTTAATTTCCAGAACAATCCTCGCTCATTAGCGTTAGCGATTGAGATTATATTTAAGAGTAAAATAACTAATATTAAAAAACGTTTCATACCTTGAAATTAAATTAAGCATTCCTCACAAGAACATATGGGTCAAAGGATAAAAACTGATTTTGGTTCCATCGCTTTTCTTAGTAATCATGACCCCTTTCCGAAGACTGATCAAGCCTTTATTGAGCCGAATGGTCTTATCGCAATATCAGAAACACTTGAAGCTAATAAAATTATTGAAGCTTATAAACAAGGTATCTTTCCTTGGTTTAATAAGCACGAACCTATTTTATGGTGGTCACCTGATCCAAGATTAATATTATTTCCTGAAGACCTCAAAATATCATCATCATTATCTAAGAAAATTAAGAAAAATAATTATGTATTTTTAGTAGACAATGATTTTTCATCTGTCATTAAATTTTGTAGTGCAATAAAAAGAAAAGGCCAGGATGGCACGTGGATTGACGACCGTATTATTAATGCGTACTCCGAATTGCATCGACTGAAGGTTGCCCATTCATTTGAGATCTATTTTAATGAAAATCTTGTCGGTGGACTTTATGGAATAGTTTTAGATGGGGTTTTCTTTGGTGAATCGATGTTTCATTATGAAAGAGATGCCTCTAAAATGGCTTTTGTTCTTGCCATTCAGCATCTAAAAAATATAGGTATTAAGATGGTAGACTGTCAGATGAAAACGAATCATCTTTTAAGTTTCGGCGCTCAAGAGGTTTCTCGTGACCGATTTATGCAATTACTTAATACTTACATTAAAACATGAGCCTTCCTGACGAATTAACAAGTCATAAGATTCAATTCTATGTCACTACAAGTTATGCCTGTGGCTACATAGAAGGCCGTGCATCCCAATCATTAGTTGCAACACCTCATCACCTCATAAGCCAAAAACACTTCGATGATCTTATAAAGAAAGGTTTTCGAAGAAGTGGTAAATTTACATACAAACCTTATTGTGAACTTTGTCAGGCATGCATTCCTATTCGCATTAATGTTAAGAATTTTATGCGCTCAAAAAACTTCAAGAGAGTTATTAAAAACCACCAGCATCTTCAAGCTTCAGTGCTTCCACTTTCCTTTCATGAAGATCATTTCAAGCTTTATTTGGAATATCAAAAAAATAGACATGAAAAAGTAAGCGCAAAAGATGATGACGTTAATCAGTACAGTGAATTTTTATTACAAAGTAATATTGATAGTCGATTAATTCAATTTCAAGATCAAGGCGAATTAAAAATTGTAAGTTTTGTCGATATAGTTAAAGACGGCATCTCTGCGGTTTATACATTTTTTGATACGACCGACAAATCTGTCAGTTACGGAACATATTCAATACTGTGGCTCATTAATTGGTGTATTGAAAAAAATCTAGATTATGTTTATTTGGGCTACTGGATTCAAGAGAGCAAAAAGATGAATTATAAAACGCACTTTAAGCCTTTTGAGCTTTTCATAAATAACGAATGGCGATCATTTAATAGTGAACATGATACAATTCAATTGTTAAACAATATCAAATAAATCAACTATATACAGTGAATAAAATTCTTATTTTTGGTGTAGGCCTTATTGGCGGATCTATTGCACTCTCAGCAAAAAAATCAGGTATCGCTTCTGATATTGTAGGCGTCGGAAGAAACCAAGATAACCTTAATGATGCTATTAAACTTAAACTTATTGATCGCACGAGCCAAGAATTAAATAAAGATATTGCAGAAGCTCATATTATTATTATCGCAACACCTGTTGCTCAATTTTCCTCAATACTAAAAAAGATTCAGCCACATTTATCCTCACATACAATCATCACCGATGTTGGAAGCACCAAAACAAGTGTAATTGAATCGGCAAAAGAAATTTTAGGAAAGCAATACTCACAATTTATTGGCGGTCACCCTATTGCTGGATCCGAAAAACATGGTGCAACTGCAGCGCATATTGATTTATTTAAAGGCAAAAATGTCATTTTAACGCCGGATCAAGACACATCTCCTAAGGCAAAAGAGTTGGTTGAAGCGCTTTGGAAAAATGCAGGCGCTATAGTTTCAAATATGTCTCATACCGATCATGACAAAATATTTTCAACGATTAGTCATCTGCCTCATCTTTTAGCTTTTGCACTTGTGGATATGATTACCCAAAGAACAAATTCAAATGAACTTTTAAAATTTGCCGCAAGTGGATTTAAAGATTTTACAAGAATTGCTGCGAGCTCTCCTGAAATGTGGAAAGACATAACCCTCGCAAATAAAGAATTTATCCTTGAAGATATTAAGCACTTTGAAAATCAAATTAAATTACTTAAAGAGGCTATTGAGCAAGAAGATGCAAAAAAGATTTTAACGTTATTTGAAAACGCAAGTAAAACTCGAAGTGAATGGTCTCGATAATTTAAGCTCATGGCAAATCAAAAGAAATTAAAAGCTGTTCAATCTGTTTCTGGCCAAGTCACCCTCCCTGGATCTAAAAGTATCACCAATCGTATTCTTCTTTTGTCTGCAATGGCAGATGGCATCACCACTATTATCCATCCACTTGTATCTGATGACACGCGTCATATGATTGAAGCATTAATAAAACTTCAAGTTGATCTAATGCAAAAGGATAACGGTGACATTATTATTCATGGCACACGGGGTAGTTTTAAAAATAAATCAGCTGAAATTTTTCTAGGTAATGCGGGTACTGCATTTAGACCTTTAACTGCAGCTTTGTCTTTTTCTAAAGGCCAATACACAGTAAGCGGTGTACCTCGAATGCATGAGCGCCCCATTAAAGATCTTGTAGACGCACTCTTGCAATTAAATGCAGATATAAAATATCTCAATCAAGATGGCTATCCTCCATTAAATATATCCCCATCTGAAATTGTTATTCAAGGTCATATAAAAATTAGGGGTGATATTTCAAGTCAATTCTTAACAGCTCTTCTAATGGCAATTCCACTTACGAAAAAAGAAGTAGTTATTGAAATCGTGGGTGATTTAATTTCAAAACCTTATATTGATATTACGCTTAATCTAATGGCGCGATTTGGTATACATGTTAAAAAAACAGGCTGGGAACATTTTGTTATTCCGGGTTCAAGCATGTATGTGAGTCCAGGTGAAATATTTGTTGAAGGTGATGCATCATCAGCCTCTTATTTTTTAGCTGCGGGTGCGCTTGCAGGTAATATCGAAGTGAAAGGTATTGGAAAAAATAGCATTCAAGGTGATGTGAAATTTGCTGAAGCTTTAGTCCTTATGGGCGCTGATATTAGTATCCTTGAAGCATCAATTCGAGTTTCAAAAGTCGAAACTCTTCAAGCAATCAATCTTGATTGTAATCACATTCCAGATGCGGCGATGACACTTGCAGTATTGGCCTTATTTGCAAAAGGCACTTCCAAACTTTTTAATATTGGAAGCTGGCGCGTTAAAGAAACTGATCGTATTAAAGCTATGGCAACTGAACTTAGAAAATTAGGTGCGGCTGTGATTGAAGGTGAAGATTTTATTGAAATCACACCCCCTCTTAAGATTAAAGAGCATGTTGAGATTGATACTTATGACGACCATCGAATGGCGATGTGTTTTTCACTGGTAAGCCTAAAAAATATCCCAATCACAATTAATGACCCAGCGTGTGTTAACAAAACATTTCCAGCTTACTTTGAAGTTTTAGAAAGCATAGTGAAGACATAAATGACATCTCACATTCCTATTATTGCGATTGACGGACCTTCTGCTTCTGGAAAAGGAACGGTCGCAAAACTTGTTGCAGAAAAACTAAATTTTCACTATCTAGACTCAGGGTCAATTTACCGAACGATCGCTTATGCAGGTCGCTTACAAAACATACCTCTGAATAATGAAACTTTACTTCTTAAAGTTCTTGAAAATGCAAACTTAAGCTTTAAAAATGATCAAATTTTACTCAACGGTAAAGATGTATCTGAAGCTATACGTACTGAAGAATCAGGCCGCGGAGCTTCAGAAGTTGCCGTTCACAGGGCTCTCAGAGAAGCAATTCTTGGATTCCAAAGGAGCTTTGAAAAACCCCCTGGATTGGTAGCCGAGGGAAGGGATATGACTTCGGTCGTTTTCCCACATGCCAGTATCAAAATATTCTTAACTGCAAGCGCTCAAATTAGGGCTGAAAGAAGATATAAACAGTTGATCTCAAAAGGAAACCCTGCTAACATGGCCTCGGTTTTAAGTGAAATTATTTTAAGAGATGAGCGTGATTTACAAAGAAAATTCTCTCCCCTCTTAAAAACAAAAGACGCTTTAGAAATAGACACAGACACATTAAGCATATCTGATGCCGTTGATAACATCACCCATCTCTTCAGTTTAAAGTCTCAAACGTCTTAAACAATATTAGGTGTAATAGATTTCAAAGATCTATTGCTAACTTTAACATCCCTATCGCTAGGTAGGACTTTATAGGTAACATTTAATGGCAACGACAGCAAAAAATACAGAAACAAATTCCACAGAAAGTTTCGCAGCTCTATTTGAAGAAAGCATAGCGCTTCAAGAAATGCGTTCGGGCGAAGTAATTACAGCAGAAGTTATATCTATTGATAATGACTTTGTGATTGTAAATGCAGGGCTTAAATCAGAAAGCGTTATCAAAGCAGAAGAATTCCTTAATGACCAAGGCGAACTTGACGTTAAAGTGGGTGACTTTGTTAAAGTTGCAATTGAAAAATTAGAAGATGGCTTCGGCTCAACAATCCTTTCAAGAGATAAAGCGAAGAAAATGCAAGCATGGCTTGATCTTGAAGATGCAATGAATGAAGGCACTGTAGTCAGAGGTTTTGTAAGTAGTCGTGTCAAAGGTGGCTTGAGAGTTTCTGTAAATGGAATCACAGCATTCCTTCCAGGCTCGCTCGTTGATGTAAGACCAGTTAAAGACACAACACCATTTGAAAATAAAGAATGGGATCTTAAAGTTATTAAAATTGATAAGAAAAGAAACAACGTTGTTGTTTCAAGAAAAGCAGTCATGGAACAATCTTCAGGTGCTGACAGAGATGCTGTCATTGGCACACTTACTGAAGGAGCTACTGTAAAAGGCATTATTAAGAATATTACTGATTACGGTGCATTCGTTGACTTAGGCGGCATTGATGGCTTACTTCATATTACTGACTTAGCATGGAGACGCGTAAAACATCCGTCTGAAATTCTAAATATTGGTGATGAAGTTGAAGCTAAAGTACTTAAATTTGATCAAGAAAAAAATCGTGTCTCATTAGGTTTAAAACAACTCGATGATGATCCTTGGAAAGGCTTATCAAGAAGATATCCTGTCAGTACACGTCTATTCGGTAAAGTATCTAACCTAACTGATTACGGCGCATTCGTTGAAATTGAAGCAGGTATAGAAGGCTTAGTTCACGTTTCAGAAATGGACTGGACAAATAAAAATATTCACCCAGGAAAAATTGCGCAGCTCGGCGATGAAGTTGAAGTGATGATTCTGGAAATTGATGAAGATAGAAGAAGACTTTCATTGGGCATGAAGCAATGTAAATCAAACCCATGGGCAGAATTCTCTGAAACACACAAAAAAGGTGACAAAGTTAGCGGCCCGATTAAATCAATCACCGACTTCGGTATCTTTATTGGTCTTGATGGCGGCATAGATGGCCTTATCCACTTGTCTGACATCTCATGGGATAAAACAGGTGAAGAAGCTATTAGAAACTTCAAAAAGGGTGACGAACTCGAAGCGCTTATCGTGGCAATCGATGTTGAAAAAGAAAGAATCTCCCTTGGACTTAAACAATTATCAGGTGATAACTTTACAGGCTTCACAAAGGCTAATGACAAAGGTAGTTTTGTTAAAGGAACAGTCAAATCTGCAGATGCTTCAGGTATCGTAGTAACTTTAGCTGATCAAGTTGAAGGTACAGTTGATATAAGCGAAGTCAGCGAAGATAAAGTTGAAGATGCCTCAGCTGTTGTTAAAGTTGGCGACGAAATTGAAGTTAAAATTCTTAATGTCGACGCAAAAGAAAAAACAATTCAACTTTCATTCAAGTCTAAAAATGCAGCTAAACCAAAAGCAGCTAAGAAAAAAGTAGAGGTTGAAGAAAGTTCTGATAATGCCGGCACAACTAATCTTGGTGCCCTTTTAAAAGCAAAATTAGATAGTAAAAAATAATTAATCTTATGACTAAGTCTAAATTAATCAACTTACTTGCTAGCCGTTTCTCTCAGTTAGTCTTCAAAGACGCTGAGTTATCCGTCAAAACAATTCTTGATGCTATGGGCGAAACGCTCTCTAAAGGCAAAAGAATTGAAATTAGAGGATTTGGTAGTTTCAGTTTAAATTACCGGCCACCTCGTTTAGGCAGAAATCCTAAAACAGGTTCAAAAGTGGAAGTACCAGAAAAATATGTTCCACACTTTAAAGCAGGTAAAGAACTTAGAGATCGCGTTGATAAATAAGACTAAACATCATTTAAAAGCATATCTTCTTACCAGGGTATGCTTTTTTTTTGATCTATCAATTAATAGATATACAATAAATCAATTATGATTCAATTCGAATATTGGTGGCTCCTTGTTATCCCCTTCTTCTTTGCATTAGGATGGGTAGCCGCTCGCATTGATATTAAACAGCTCATGAAAGAATCTACGAGCCTTCCTGCGACCTACTTTAAAGGTCTTAACTACTTAATTACTAACCAATACGAAAAAGCAGTGGATGCTTTTATGGATGCAGTTCGTATTAACAATGAATCACTTGAGCTGCACTTTGCTTTAGGCAGCATCTTAAGACGGATAGGCCATATAGATCGAGCTATTAATATGCACTTAGATTTATTAGAAAATCGCGATCTTAATCCAGCCCAGGAAGAATCCGTAAAAGCAGAATTAGCTCAAGATTATCTTAAAGCTGGCTTATTTGATCGCGCTGAAGAATTATTCTTAAAGTTAGAATCTGGCAAATATAAACAATATGCATCTAATGCACTTTTAGAAATTTACGTCAAAGAACGTGAATGGCAAAACGCGATTAAGATGGCAACAAAATTAGAAAAAGAATCAGGTGTGTCATTTAGATTACAAATTAGTCATTATCACTGCGAGATTGCGCTTGATGGGATTCTAGATAAAGACAAAAAGTCAGCATTTAAATCGCTGAATGACGCACTCAATGCACATAAGAAGTGTGTTCGTGCAAATATCCTACTCGGTGATTTGGATGCAGAAGATGGTGAGCATAATAAAGCTATCAATTATTGGAAAAAAATTGAGTTTCAAGATCCAGAATCTCTAGGCCTTGTAGCATCTAAAATACTTAATTCATTTGAAAAGCTCAAAAAACCTGAAGAAGGTTTATCGCTTCTCAATCTATATTTTGAAAATTACAAATTAAGATCATTGCTTAATGTGATTTATGAAGCGACATTGAAATTAGAAGGCTCTGAAATGGCAGAAGAACTTGCACGAAAAGAGCTTATAAGAAAACCAAGCCTACAAGCTTTGGATCAATTATTTCAAGCACGTGCTATGAATAGCAAGCAAAAGGAACAAGATATTCAGCTTATTCAACAAACTGTTCGAAATGCTATTGGTAATAGACGTTTATTTACATGCAGCGGCTGTGGCTTTAAAGCTAAACAACATCATTGGCAATGTCCTGCGTGTAATGCTTGGGAAGCGCTTCCATCAGAACCTACTGAGATAAATGAAACTAGTTAATGGTATCAACTCATAAAGTTATCGTAGCCCTCGATTATGCAAATCTTGCAGATGCAAAATCATTAGTTTCTCAACTTAATCCAGAATATTGCAATCTTAAAGTCGGAAAAGAATTATTTACTGCAACCGGCCCTGCTCTCATCGAATATCTGCACAGTAAAAATTTTAAAGTATTTCTAGATCTTAAATTTCACGATATTCCTACCACAGTTAAAAAAGCATGCGAGGCTGCAAGCCATTTAGGAGTATGGATGATCAATGTTCATGCTTCAGGAGGAAGCATGATGTTAGAAGCTGCTCTAGAAGGTGTAAACAAAGCCAAGCAGTCGCCTCTTCTTATAGCGGTCACTGTATTAACAAGTATGGAACAAAAGACTTTAGAAGAAATTGGTGTATCTCGAAATTTAGAAGATCAGGTATTGCGCCTTGCAAAGTTAACTGAAAAATGTGGGCTTAATGGCATTGTCTGCTCAGCTAAAGATTTATCATTTCTGAAAAATCACTTTAACTCATTATTTTTATTTGTAACGCCAGGTATAAGAATGATGCATGATGCCGCAAATGACCAGATAAGAACTATGACCCCTTCTGAAGCCATTAAGGCTGGATCGAGTCACATAGTGATTGGAAGGCCTATTATTCAATCAGAAAATCCATCAAAAACTTTAGAAAAGATTTACCTAGAAATTAACCAAAGTTAATTATTTAATACGCATACCAGGTTTAGCACCTTGATCTGGATATAAGACAAACGGCCCTTCAGATTCATTGCTAGCCGCTAACACCATACCCTCGGATAAACCAAATTTCATTTGTCTCGGCTTTAAATTAGCAACCATAACAGTTAATTTTCCAACAAGCTGATCAGGATTGTATTTCGATTTGATCCCTGCAAAAACTTGTCTTAATCGACCATCATTAAGATCTAGAGTCAGCTTAAGAAGACTGTCTGCACCTTCTACGAAAGAGGCTTCTTTAATAAGTGCAACTCTTAAATCAATCTTCATAAAATCATCTATCGAAATAGTTGACTGATCGTCTTCTGCTTTTTTCGGGGGTTCAGTATGCTTGTCTAGCGATTCTTTATTTGATTCAATCATCATGTCGATATCTTTCTTTTCAACTCTAGTTAATATGTGTTGATACTCATTGACAGTAATATCTTTCTTATCAATATCTTCAAACGACGCAAATTCTTTTTCATTAAAGAATATTGCGATATCTTTCGTAAGCTTTGGAAGTATAGGTGTGAGATAAATAGAAAGTCTTCTGAAGGCTTCAAGACTTCGGCTACATATAATATGTAATTCTGAGCCAGGTTTATGTTGCGCTTCATCTTTTGTAAGTGTCCAAGGAGCTTTTGTATTCACGTACTCATTTGTAATATCTGCTACACGCATAATTTCACGAACCGCACGACCATACTCCCTGGCTTCAAAACAAGTTTTAATTTCATTTTCTATATCCTTACATTTTTGCGAAACAGAAATATGCTCTTGGTCGGTTCTTGAATCATCAAGGAAAAGTTTACCTTCAAAATACTTATGAATAAATCCTGATGTTCGACTTGCGATATTAATAAACTTACCTACGAGATCACTGTTCACACGAGATAAAAAGTCATCTAAATTAAGATCAATATCTTCCATTGTGCTATTTAATTTAGCTGCATAATAATATCTAAGATAATCTGGATTTTTAATATGGTCTAAATAACTTCGAGCGGTTATGAAAGTGCCACGTGATTTAGACATCTTTTCCGCATTCACTGTGAGAAAGCCATGGGCAAAAATCTTAGTAGGTTTTCTGTAGCCTGAAAATTCTAGGGTTGCAGGCCAAAATAGAGCATGGAAATAAAGAATATCTTTTCCAATGAAATGATAGAGCTCTGTTTTTGAATCTGCATTCCAGAACTCGTCAAAATTTATTTTCTTATCTTCACAAAGTTTTTTAAAGCTCGCCATGTAACCAATTGGGGCATCGAGCCATACATAAAAATATTTGCCAGGTGCATCTGGAATTTCAAAACCAAAATAAGGTGCATCTCTTGAGATATCCCAATCGGCTAGGCCAGATTTAAACCACTCTTTCATTTTATTAGCGGCTTCTTGTTGAAGCGTTCCAGAAGATGTCCAGTCGGCTAAAAATGATTCACACTCTGAAAGCTTAAAGAAGTAATGCTCTGTTTCTTTTCTGACAGGCACTGCACCTGATACCGAAGATGTTGGATTAATTAATTCTGTAGGTGCATATGTTGCGCCGCAAACTTCACATGAATCACCATATTGATCCTTGGCATGACACTTTGGACACTCGCCTTTAATAAAGCGATCAGGTAAAAACATTTCTTTCGCAGGATCGTAAAATTGCTCAATCGTTTTCGTATAAATCTTGTTGTTCTGTTTAAGTTTTTTATAAACAATTTGAGATAGCTCAAGATTTTCAGGGGAGTTTGTAGAATAAAAGTTATCAAAATTAACAAAGAAATCAGAAAAGTCTTTTGAATGCTCTATATGCACTTTTTTTATTAGTTCTTCTGGCGTAACTCCTTCTTTTTCAGCCCTAAGCATAATAGGTGTTCCATGAGTATCGTCAGCACATACATAGTAAGCTTGATGGCCTTGCATTTTTTGGAATCTCACCCAAATATCAGTTTGGATATATTCAACTAAATGGCCCAAATGAATGCTTCCATTCGCGTAAGGCAAGGCTGATGTAATTAAGAGCTTTCGCATGAATTGAGAAACTTTATTGATTTAACTAAGTCCCTATTCTATCAAATGACGCCTTAACTAAGATAGGTTAAAATTACAGCCTCATGGCTTACACAGAAGAACAAATAAAAGATCTATTAAAGGACGTTGTTGATCCTAATACAAACGACAGCCTCGTTAATGATAAATCTATCAAGAGCATTTCAATTAGAGATAATGATGTTGAGATTAAAGTCTTGCTTGGCTATCCCGCTAAAAGCCAACTGAATGACGTTAAAGATTTAATTGCCACTCAAATTCAAAAAGCACTACCTCAAATCAACTTAAACATTGAGGTTGATTTTAAGATTACCTCCCATGCAGCGCAAAAAGGTATCGCTCTTATTCCTGGCGTTAAAAATATTATTGCTGTCGCCTCAGGTAAAGGTGGTGTTGGAAAATCTACTACTGCTGTGAATCTTGCTCTAGCTTTATCAGCCGAAGGTGCTCGGGTTGGCATCTTAGATGCTGATATTTATGGCCCAAGCCAGCCACAAATGTTAGGGATATATACCAAACCAGAAAGTAAAGATGGCAAATCTATGGAGCCCGTCATGGCTCACAATATTCAAGCTATGTCGATTGGGTTCTTGGTTGATACAGAAACACCTATGGTATGGCGTGGCCCTATGGTGACAAGCACACTTGAGCAGCTCTTAAAAGAAACAAGATGGGATAATCTTGATTACCTTGTAGTCGACCTGCCGCCAGGTACCGGTGATATTCAGCTTACCTTATCTCAAAAAGTGCCTGTAACAGGTGCCATTATCGTCACAACACCTCAGGATATTGCCCTTCTTGATGCTAGACGCGGATTAAAAATGTTTGAAAAAGTAAATATTCCAATTATTGGTATTGTAGAAAATATGGCCATGCACACTTGTTCAAAATGTGGCAATGAGGAACATATCTTTGGATCCGGTGGCGCCGAAAAAATGTGTAAAGATTATGGTGTAACTCTTTTAGGAAGCCTGCCTTTAGATATTAAAATTAGAGAGCAGTCTGATAACGGTAACCCAATGGTAGTGGCGGAGCCTGAAAGTAGTGCTGCAAAAACCTACAAGAAAATTGCTCGTTTAACGGCAATTAAGGTATCTAAACTCGCTCAAGATTACAGCAATAAGTTCCCAAATATTGTGATTCAAAAAACCTAACTTACATTAAAGCAAAATACATCTACACCATCATTGCAAGAGACAGTGCTTGCGGGTATTGCATCTCCTGCCTTCCATTGATTTATCGCTGTTTGTTTTTCTATTCCGCTTACTAAAAAAAGTACAGATTTAGATCGGCTTAAACGTGCAGGAGACATCGATATTCTTAATGGGGGTGGTTTAGGTGCATCAAAGACCGCTAAAGTATCTAAACTGTTATCCCAGCTATGCTCAACTGGCCCCAGTTCAGCAGGAATCACATGAATGTTTTGCGCAGGTATATCGACATGATTAAGCCATGCTTCAAACGCCATAGTGCTGTTTCGCTCTTGGTGATTTGGTTCTAGACAACGCTCATCGCCAAAATAGATCTGCCATTTATGCCAGTCTGCGCTGATGTTTTTAAGCAGTGTATAGACGTTTTTAGGTGTTGAACCTCCTGCTAATACAAGATGGAATTGACCTCGTGCTTTAATTGAAGCCTCAGCAAGCCTTTCAACCCTCTCCATAGCTGCTTGATCAAGGGAAACTTGGCTTTCAAATGATTGCCATTTAGTATTTTTTAAACTCATGAAAATCTTTCAAAATAATGAAGATTTTATATCGAAATCAATTCCTTGAAGGGGCTTGCGTTTGATATAATTTAACTTGTATCGCACTTTAAACTAATTTGCTTTAATCCAAAAGATTAAGTAATGACAAATCTTCCATAAAAAGGTAAAAAAATGAAATTAGCAATGATTGGTCTCGGAAAAATGGGTGGCAATATGGCTACTCGTCTCATTCAAAAAGGTATTTCTGTTGTAGGCTTTGACCGAAGTGCAGAGGTTGTAAAAACGCTAGAAGAAAAAGCAAAAATTATTGGTGCAACTTCAGTTGCTGATGCTTTAACAAAATTAGACGGTCAAAAAATCGTATGGCTTATGGTGCCAGCAGGCAACCCTACCGAAGAGCAAATCAATGAACTCATCCCCATGCTCAATAAGGGCGACATTATTATTGATGGTGGCAATTCAAATTACAAAGATTCTCAGCGTATCGGTAAATTCCTTGAAGAAAAAGGTATTGGCTTTATGGACTGTGGAACATCAGGAGGCGTTTGGGGTTTAGCAAACGGCTACTGCTTAATGGTAGGCGCAAAAGAAGAAGTTGCAGCAACAATGAAACCTATTCTCCAAGCATTGGCGCACGAAGATCGTGGCTGGGCTCATGTAGGTCCTGTAGGTTCGGGTCACTTCACTAAAATGATTCACAATGGTATCGAATACGGCATGATGGAATCATTCGCTGAAGGCCTTGAACTCCTTAAAGGGAAAAGTGAATTTAAACTTGATTTAGCGCAAATTACAGAATTATGGAAACATGGTTCAGTGGTAAGAAGCTGGTTGTTAGATTTAACCGCAGATGCACTTAAAGAAGATCAAACACTTGATGAAGTTGCTCCTTATGTCGCTGACTCAGGTGAAGGCAGATGGACTGTTGTTGAATCCATCGAGCAAGGTATTCCAACACCTGTGCTGACGCTTGCATTACAAGTGAGATTCAGAAGCCAAGAAAAACAAGGTTATGGTTATAGATTGCTATCAGTTATGCGTAATGCATTTGGTGGCCATGTAGTAAAAAAAACTAAATAACTTTTATATCACCTCAAATTATCTATGACAAAAATTGATGACTGCACCCTAGTCCTCTTCGGTGCAAGCGGAAACCTTTCTAGAATAAAACTTATTCCAGGTCTCTTTAGGCTTGACTCTCTTGGTAGACTCTCTGACAAAATAAAAATTCTTTCTGTTGGAAGGTCTGATGTGAAAGAATCAGAATGGCGAGATGACATCAAGTCGATGCTTGATATTAAATTTAAAAAAAATTATGACGCAAAAGTATTTGACCGTTTTATTGCTAGGAATTTTTATCACGCGAATCCTCCTGATGATGAAAGTGCTTTTAAAAGACTTAGCGAAAGACTTTCTGATGCATCTACTTTCCCACAAAATTTAGCTTTCTTTTTATCCGTTAGACCATCTGACTTTGCGTCTATTGTTGATTTACTTGCAGGCGTAGGCTTAACAGATGAGAGTAAAGCCTGGCGTCGTGTTGTTATTGAAAAACCATTTGGTACTGACTTAGAAACTGCTCAAGCACTTCAAAAATCAATCACGAAGCATCTAAAAGAAACACAAATTTATCGTATCGATCATTATCTTGGTAAATCTGCATTACAAAATATTTTGCTGACCCGCTTTGCAAATCATATATTTGACCCTCTTTGGACACATGAACACATTGATCATATCCAAATTACTAATAATGAAACGCTTGGTGTCGGCGAGAGAACTAAATTTTATGATGCGACAGGTGCCCTAAGAGATATGATTCAAAGTCATCTTATGCAAATGCTTGCATTAACCACAATGGAAATGCCAGAAACATTAAGCCCTGAACATATACGTGCTGAAAAAATTAAGGTGCTTGAATCGATTACACCTATTCCACTTGATGAGCTTAAAAAACACACTTTTAAAGCACAGTATGGTCGAGGAAAAATCGATGGTGAGGAAGTGAAAGGCTACTTAGAAGAATTAGAAAATCCGGCAAGTGTAGTTGAAACTTATGCAGCACTGAAGTTCTACATCAACACACCTAGATGGAAGGGTGTGCCTATCTATGTCCGAACAGCAAAACGTCTTCACGCATCTGATACTGCAATAGCTATTAAATTTAAAAAATCAACCCTTTCACTTCCTGATCAAGCAGATAACTGGCTTATCATTAGCATTCAACCTAAAGAATTTACTCGTTTTGAAATCCAAACGAAAATTCCAGGACTCGATACTAAAGTAAGAACAGTCGCTATGGATGCTCCGAATAGAGTTACAGGTGATGAAAGTGTAGATGCTTACGAGTCACTTCTACTGAATCTCATGCAGGGTGATCAATCGTTATACTTGCATATTAATGAGGTCGAAGCGTCCTGGAGACTCCTGGACCCTGTGATTAAAGCCTGGAATGAAGATAAGAGCCCGGTTTTTACCTACCCTGCTGGAAGTGCAGACCCGGCTGAATCTAAAATCATTTTTGACAAGCCTGAACAATTTTGGCGTCAGAGTATTGAAATCGGTGAAAATAAGCTCTAAAGTAATGACAATTTAAATCATTGGAAATCCCGTAGCGTCAAGATTGTGCAAACGGGATTTTTCTTTTTTAAGACAAGAAAATTATGACAATAAAATCAGATAAATGGATAAGAAAGATGGCTGAAGAGCATGGCATGATTGAGCCATTTGAGCCTAAGCTTATTCGCGAAAAAGATAATCAAAAAATTGTGTCTTATGGCGCATCCAGTTATGGGTATGACATTCGCTGTGCTAATGAATTTAAAGTATTTACCAACATTAATAGCACTATAGTAGATCCAAAAAATTTCGATCCTAATTCATTCGTTGAATTTAACGGTGATTATTGCATCATTCCGCCTAACTCATTCGCACTTGCAAGAACTGTTGAGTATTTCAGAATCCCAAGAAGTGTGCTCACTATATGTTTAGGTAAATCAACATACGCCCGATGCGGTATTATTGTGAACGTCACCCCGTTTGAGCCAGAATGGGAAGGTTATGTAACCTTAGAATTTAGCAATACGACTCCCCTTCCAGCAAAAATTTATGCAGGCGAAGGTTGCGCTCAAGTGCTATTCTTTGAGTCCGATGAAGTATGTGAAACATCCTACAAGGATCGTGGTGGAAAATACCAAGGCCAAGTAGGAGTAACATTACCGAAAATATAAAGGGTCAACATGAAATTTAACTTTCCCGTAGTCATCATTGATGAAGACTTTAAATCCGAAAATTCATCTGGTCTTGGTATAAGAGTTTTAGCAAAAGCGATCGAGAAAGAAAATTTTGAGGTACTAGGTGTCACAAGTTACGGTGACTTAACATCATTTGCTCAACAACAAAGTCGAGCTTCTGCTTTTATTCTATCGATTGATGATGAAGAATTTGTTGAAGAAAATCAAACCGCACTTCAGCAATTAAAAAATTTCGTAGATGAAATAAGATATCGCAATGAAGAAATTCCAATATTTCTGCACGGTGAAACTAGAACAAGCCGTCACATCCCAAATGAAATATTAAGAGAGTTAAATGGCTTTATTCATATGCACGAGGACACACCAGAATTCGTAGCGCGCTATATTGTCCGTGAAGCAAGAACTTATCTAGATAGCTTAGCCCCACCATTTTTTAAAGCACTCACTCATTATGCAGGTGACGGCTCCTATTCGTGGCATTGCCCTGGACACTCAGGTGGTGTAGCTTTTCTAAAATCACCTGTCGGTCAAATGTTTCACCAATTCTTCGGTGAAAATATGCTGCGGGCTGACGTATGCAATGCAGTTGACGAGTTAGGACAGTTACTAGACCATACAGGTCCTGTAGGTGCTTCAGAGAGAAATGCAGCGCGAATCTACAACTGCGATCATCTTTACTTTGTCACAAACGGTACATCGACATCGAACAAGATGGTTTGGCATTCAACAGTTGCTCCTGGTGATATTGTAATTGTTGATCGTAATTGTCATAAATCAGTACTGCATTCTATTATTATGACAGGCGCTATTCCAATCTTCTTAATGCCAACTCGAAATCACTTCGGTATTATTGGCCCTATTCCTAAAAAAGAATTTGAATGGAAAAATATTCAAGATAAAATTCAAAAGAATCCATTCATCACCAACAAAAAAGATAAGCCCCGTGTATTAACCATTACACAATCAACTTATGATGGCATTCTTTATAACGTTGAAGAAATTAAAGAAATGTTAGATGGAAAAATTGACACACTTCATTTCGATGAAGCTTGGTTGCCTCATGCAACATTCCATGATTTTTATGGTGATTATCATGCAATTGGTGCTGATCGTCCGCGCTGCAAAGATAGCTTAATCTTCTCAACACAATCGACACACAAACTTTTAGCAGGGTTAAGTCAAGCATCTCAAATTCTCGTTCAAGATGCAGAAAAAAATAAACTTGATCGCGAAGTTTTTAATGAATCTTTCCTTATGCACAGCTCTACTAGCCCTCAATATTCAATTATTGCGAGTTGCGATGTTGCAGCGGCAATGATGGAAGAGCCTGGAGGTAAGGCTCTTGTTGAAGAGTCACTGATGGAAGCATTAGACTTTAGACGCGCTATGCGAAAAGTAGATATTGAATGGGGATCTGACTGGTGGTTTAAAGTCTGGGGTCCTAACGATTTATCAGATGAAGGTCTCGAAGATAGAGAGGCTTGGATGTTAAATGCTAATGACCATTGGCATGGCTTTGGAGATCTCGCTGATGGCTTCAATATGCTCGATCCTATTAAAGCAACCATTATTACTCCAGGACTTAATGTTGATGGAGAGTTTTCCTTAGAGTTTGGGATACCCGCATCTATTGTTACGAAGTATTTGGCGGAGCATGGAGTTATTGTTGAAAAAACTGGGCTCTACTCATTCTTTATTATGTTTACCATTGGTATCACTAAGGGTCGCTGGAATACACTTGTTGCTGCTCTTCAGCAATTCAAAGACGATTACGACAAGAATCAACCTTTATGGAAAGTATTGCCTGAGTTTATTCAGAAACAACCAAGTTATGAGCGCATCGGCCTTAGAGATTTGTGTACGCAAATTCACGAGATTTACAAAAAACATAATATTGCAAGACTTACAACAGAAATGTATCTCTCAGATATGGTGCCCGCAATGAAGCCTGCAGAAGCTTTTGCAAAAATGGCTCATAAAGAAATTGAACGTGTTGCGATTGATGATCTAGAAGGCAGAATTACAGCAGTTCTACTCACTCCTTATCCACCTGGCATTCCACTTTTAATCCCTGGTGAGCGCTTTAATAATATTATTGTGAATTACCTAAAGTTTGCGAGAGATTTTAATGAAAAATTTCCTGGATTCGAAACAGACAATCACGGATTAGTTAAACAAAAGATTGATGGCAAAGCGCACTACTTTGTAGACTGTGTTTCTATTTAGTATTTTTTTGGTAACATACAAAAGAAAACTCAAGGCCATCAACTGTCACATGATCTTCTCTTGAAAATTCAGTCCATTTTTCTTGATCAATCTCAGGGAAAAAAGTATCTCCTTTAAAGCTTTTCTTAATCTCAGTAACATACAAATGATCAACTAAGTCTAACGCTTGTTTGTAAATATTTGAACCGCCAATAACAAATACTTCGTTATCATTCTTTGAAATAGAAAAAGCATCTTCGATGCTATGAACAACTTCAACACCCTCATAAGTAGTTTCAGTATTTTGACTAATTATGATATTTCGTCTATTAGGAAGAGGACGGCCAATAGACTCATATGTCTTTCGGCCCATGATAATGGTATGGCCTGTCGTTAAAGATTTAAAATACTTCAGATCTTCAGTTAAATGCCATGGCAAGGCGTTGTTGAGACCAATGACATGGTTAGAACTCACTGCAACAATAATAGATAACTTAGACATTAGACAGCTACAGGCGCTTTAATCGCGGGATCTGGATTATAATCTTCCAAAACAAAATCTTCGAATTTAAAATCAAAAATACTTTTAACTTCAGGATTAATTTTCATACGAGGTAAAGTTCTAGGTGTTCTTGATAATTGTTCGTTCACTTGATCCATATGATTAGAGTAAATATGTGCATCACCTAATGTGTGGACAAAATCACCAAGCTCTAACGAGCATACTTGCGCTACCATCATTGTAAGGAGAGCGTAAGAAGCTATGTTAAAAGGAACGCCTAGAAATATATCTGCACTTCTCTGATAAAGCTGACAGGATAACCTGCCATTCGAAACATAAAATTGGAAAAATGCATGGCAAGGGGGTAATTTCATTTTAGAAATTTCCGAAACGTTCCAAGCAGACACAATGAGTCTCCTTGAGTCTGGATTCTTTTTAATCGATTCAATGAGATCTGTAATTTGATCAATATGCTTTCCATCGGGTGAGGGCCAACTTCTCCATTGGTAGCCGTAGACAGGACCTAAATTACCATTTTCATCTGCCCACTCATCCCAAATACTCACACCAT
>JAPLQN010000062.1 GCA_026399645.1 Candidatus Methylopumilus sp.
GCTTATTACAACAGCAGTATTAGGAGCTCTTGCAGCACCTTCATTTGTTTTTGCAGCTGATGTTGCCCCTGCATCAGATTTAACAGTTGCATACAACGTTGGTCTTTATAGCCAATATATTTTCCGCGGATTGACTCAAACGGATCGTAAACCAGCTTTACAAGGTGGTGTTGATTTAACGCACTCAAGTGGTTTTTATCTAGGTGCTTGGGGTTCAAATATTGACTGGTTAAGATCGCCTTACGGAATACCACCAGCCGATACTTATTACACCAAAGGCGGCAATTTAGAAATTGATTTATATGGCGGGTTTAAAACTGAGCTGGGTAAATCCGGAATTGGTATCGATGTTGGGGCTCTTCAATATTGGTATCCAGGAACCCTTAGAGGTGGGTGGGCTAAAGCTAACACCACTGAACTTTATGGCGCTCTTAGCTACGGCTGGTTACAAGCAAAACTTTCTGGTGTTGTTTCAAATTCAGCATGGGGTTACGGAAAAAATTCAAATGCTCCTACTCAAGATGATGCGCGTGGAACTTATTATGCGGAACTTAACGCAACTATTCCTATTGGAGATTTAGTTGGTGGGGGCGCGCTTAAAGGTGTCACAGGATTAATCCATGTTGCACGACAAGACTTTGATGGCAACTTAAATGAACCAGCAAGCTATAACGACTGGAAATTAGGCCTTCAAAAATCATTTGAAAGTGGTGTAAATGTTGGCGCTTACTATACCGATACAAATGCTAGAACTGATATGTGGACTTTTGCTGGCAAAAATATTGGTGATGCAACTGGTACTGCTTACATCCAAAAAACGTTCTAAGAGCAATTGTTAAGACAAGGGCCTAAGGCCAAGGCCCTTTCTTAATTTTTTATACACCTCAAGGGGAATTAACATGAAATTTGTAACAGCAATCATCAAGCCGTTTAAGCTAGATGAAGTTCGTGAAGCTCTCTCCTCTATTGGAGTTCAGGGAATCACAGTGACCGAAGTTAAAGGATTTGGTCGTCAAAAAGGCCATACGGAACTTTATCGCGGCGCCGAATACGTCATCGACTTTTTACCTAAAGTAAAAATCGAAGCAGCCATCCCAAATAAATTACTCAAACGCGTAGTCGAAGCGATTCAAAAATCAGCGCTCACCGGCAAAATTGGTGACGGCAAAATTTTTGTGATGGAACTTGAAGAAGTTTATCGCATACGAACCGGCGAAGCCGGGGAGGACGCTCTTTAATCAGAGGACTAAAATTATGAAAAAACTATTATCAACTTTCGCATTACTTAGCTTCTTATGTCTAAACTTTTTAGGTATGACAAGTGTAAGTTTTGCTGATGAAGCAACTTCAGTAAAAGCGAGTGATGCTGTAACTCTAGTTGCAGATGCAACACCCTCAGAAACTCCTACTGAAGTAAAAAAAGATGAGCCTCCTGCACCAACACCTAATAAAGGTGATACTTCATGGATGATCGTCGCTACTATTCTGGTGACCTTAATGGTGATTCCAGGTTTAGCTCTCTTTTATGGCGGCTTAGTTCGCTCTAAAAATATGTTATCTGTATTGATGCAAACTTTCGTTGTATTTTCGCTTATGGCTGTTTTATGGGCGATCTACGGATACAGCGTCGCATTTACAGGCGGCAGTCCATTTTATGGTGGCTTCAGTAAGTTATTTTTAAGTGGTATCACACCAGATTCAGTAGGCGCTACTTTTAGCAAAGGTGTTGTGATTCCTGAGTTTATGTTTGTAGCGTTCCAATTAACTTTTGCGGCTATTACGCCAGCTTTAATTATTGGTGCGTTTGCTGAGCGTATGAAATTTTCAGCAGTACTTTTATTCTTAATCATCTGGTTTACATTCGCTTACTTACCGATGGCTCACATGGTCTGGTATTGGGATGGTCCAGATGCAATTACTGATGCTAAATCATTAGAAACTGTGATTGGAAATGCAGGCTGGTTATGGGCTAAAGGTGCGCTCGATTTTGCAGGTGGCACAGTCGTTCATATTAATGCTGGTATCGCAGCCCTTGTAGCTGCCATCATGGTGGGTAAAAGAATTGGTTATGGTAAAGAAGCCATGCCTCCGCATAGTCTTACATTAACCATGGTAGGCGCATCTTTACTATGGGTGGGTTGGTTCGGTTTCAATGCAGGTTCTAATCTTGAAGCGACAGGATTAGCAGCATTAGCTTTTGTAAATACGATGCTTGCAACGGCTGCTGCAACACTCCCCTGGATCGCATTTGAATGGATCTTAAAATCTAAACCATCTATGTTGGGCGCAGCATCAGGCGCAGTCGCAGGTCTTGTAGCTATCACTCCAGCATGCGGATTTGTGGGTCCAATGGGTGCCTTGATTATCGGTGCAGGTGTATCTCCAATCTGCTTATTCTTCGTATCTAAAGTTAAAAAGGCTTTTGGTTACGACGACACACTTGATGTTTTTGGTGTACATGGCGTGGGTGGTATCTTCGGTGCAATTATGACCGGTGTATTCGTAAGCCCAGCATTAGGTGGTACGGGTGTTTATGATTATGTTGCAAACAAAGTAGGTGAGTTTGATATGCATACGCAAGTCATGTCTCAACTATGGGCGGTCGGTACAGCAATTGTTGTATCAGCAACTGTATCTTATGTTGCATTAAAGCTTATCGATATGACAATTGGTTTACGTGTGAAACCAGATGCTGAGCGTGAAGGCTTAGATATCGCTGAACACGGCGAACAGGCATATCACAAATAAAATATCCTGAAAGTAGTGACTTCTCAAGGGCGCTTTTTTTAGCGCTCTTTTTTTATCCATAAAATTTAATGGCTTAAAGTTATAATAGAGCCCATGTTTAAAAAGTTTTCTTTTTTCAATCGCGCATTTCTTAGAAATGCCTTTTTACTTATTTTAAGTCCCAAGCTTTTTTTCAATCACGGGCATATACCACCTAAGAACCATAAAATTCCAAATCGCTTTTTTGGATTAAGCCTCACCATTGAAGATTTAATTGAAGATCCCATAGGTGTCGTTGAAATGTGTCGTCAGCATAAAATTCGAGATGTGACATTTCTTATTCCATCTAATCGTATCAGTGAATTTAGTGCAACATTTATGGACGACCTCATTGGGCACGATATTAAATTTAATCTCAAACTAGTACTGACTGATGAGGAAGATATCTACCTTCAATGGCGAGAGATTTTAGATCTTACCTTGCTAGGTTATCAAACTCACATTGCATCGATAGAAATAGAAATGACGGACTTTACTCAAAAAGCATTACATACCTTCTTAAATATTTGGACCATGACTTTTAATATTGCGAGACTTAAAAAGATTAAAGTCGCAGGTCCTTCTATTCCCTCATTTAGCCCCTTCTTCAATGACATGGTCTTTAAGCTTTTAAAAGACAAATATCAACTACCGGATATTCATACGATTAATTTAACTAATGAAATGGATAAAGAGCCTGAGCTCATTTATTCAAATTTCTTAATCCCCAAATTAGGCAAACTTTTTAAATTCAATCTCATAAAAAAATTAGCGCTCGTTCAAAGAATTGCTGAAAGTTTTAATATCAAAGCCGTTTATGGAACGATTGAATTAAAGCGTCATGAAATTACCTCCTATACCCTGCGAGCAATTTCTTTACTGATTGCTTCTGGCCGACTCTCAAAACTATATGTGCCTTATCGAAATGCAGAAGGTATTCTATTTCTAGTGGATCGTATGGAGGGCATGACTTATCTGGGTTCTTTATTTCACCAGAGAGTTTTTATCATATTGAAGATATCTATGCCGCTAAAATCTATGATAGCCATGGGGATATTATTGATCGTAACCAATTCAAAATTACAGATACGCCAATCTACCTTGTCTGGAGATCGATGGACCCTATTATCTTCATTGATACACCAAAAGCCTTAGACCTTAATGTCACCAATATCATGGCTCTATCATGAAAATCATGAGGTCCAATTCATTACCTGTTCCGTGTATTTAATATTGATGCGGTCTATAGTTCATTCAATGCATCTTGAGTGCAGATCTTTTAATCTTTATAGGAGAAATATTATGTGGACAACTCCAGCAGCTACAGAAATGCGTTTTGGCTTTGAAGTAACTATGTACGTAATGAACAAGTAATTGTTCGTTAACTACGGTTACTAAAAAAGGAGGCTTTATAGCTTCCTTTTTTTATTTGGAAGTTTCCTCAACACGATTGCGTTTCATGGCAAATTCTTGCGTCGCAATAGGGAATACATAATCATTAGGGAGTAATGCCCAAATTTTTCCCTGTTGTTTCATCGATCCCGCTTTTCTTCCCGCCGCCTCTCCAGTGCCCCAATAGAAATCTGCGCGAACACCACCTCGAATTGCCCCGCCTGTATCTTGAGCGACCATCAAGCGATCGAGCGAATCATTGGTATTAGGTTGGGTTGTGGATAAGAAAATAGGTGCACCTAATGGAATAAATTTAGGATCGATCGCAACACTTCGCTCAGCTTCAATCGATACACCTAAAGCGCCGATCGGTCCTGGTAAGTCATTTGGTAATTTTCTAAAAAACACATAGCTGGCGTTGATATTTAAAAAATCTTTGAGTTTCACAATATTTTTTCTAGCCCAATTTTTAATACCTTCCATCGAAGCTTCGGCCAAGGTGATTTCTTTTTTCTGAATGAGTGCTGAACCAATCGCTTTAAATGGATGACCATTTTGATCGGCATAACCAATTTGCATTTCATCGCCATTATCAAAATGAATAATACCTGACCCTTGAATCTCTAAGAAGAAGGCCTCAACAGGATCATCTACCCAAACAATTTCATTGCCTGCTAAAGGGGTTCCTTGTCCATCAATCTCTGCTCTTGATAAGTAGGGGACTAATTTATTGCCAACCAATTTTCCACGCAAACGTTTTGATTTAAGTTCTGGATAAACTTCACTTAAATCCACAGTAATTAAATCTTTAGGCGTTGTGTAAAGCGGAATTTTATAATGCGACGTTTTAACCTTACTGCCTTTTAGGATTGGCTGATAATAACCAGTGATCATACCGGCTTCAGAGCCATCGACATTACTTGCTGTATAAACATTAAAATATTTTTTAAAATAGTTTCTTATATTTTCATCACTTGGCTCTTTGATGTCATCTGCAAGATCACATACTTTTTTCCAAGCTTCTTTTTGTTTCAAGGCAGAACAGCTTCTTAGCCACGCTGTCCAAGCAGGGAGTAAATTGTCGCTTTCAAATGAGGATTCAATCGCACTCCAATCTGATTTTTTTAAGAGTCCATAATCAGGAATTTTTGCGAGATCTTCTTTTTCTGTTTTAATTTTTGGGCAGTCACAATTAGATTTTGTAACAGAGACTTTTTCCCCTTTATTTGGCACGTCAGCACATGAGACAAGAAATAAAGTGAGTAGTAATAGAATAAAGTGTCTCATTTAATGGAGCGTCCTTGGCATCGATAAAATAAACATAGGAATTTCTGCATCAAATGATGTGCCATCTTCGGACACCATCTGATAACTTCCATGCATGGAGCCAACAGGCGTGTTAATT
Source organism: Candidatus Methylopumilus sp. (assembly GCA_026399645.1). Lineage (GTDB taxonomy): Bacteria > Pseudomonadota > Gammaproteobacteria > Burkholderiales > Methylophilaceae > Methylopumilus. The sequence goes on from JAPLQN010000062.1 coordinate 5,564, forward strand.
TCAGTCCCACTTGTGTATGTATAGGATTCATGAGGTTGAATAAGTGGCTGTTCGCCAATCACACCTAAGCCTTTCACTTCAAAAGTTTCTTCATTGGCATCTGTAATAATCCAATGACGACTGACGAGCTGGGCTGGGACTAGTCCATCGTTACTGATTGTAACGGTGTAATGAAAAAAATATCGGTTATGTTCGATGCTAGATTTTTCTTCTACAAAATGGGTTTCAACATTAATACGAATCGCATGTAATTTTGAAGATCCCATGATATTAAGAAATCATGCCTTGTGTGGGTGAACTAGGCGATGCTGAATATAATTTCTTAGCCATTCGTCCTGCAAGGTATGCTTCGCGTCCAGCTTCAATAGCTTTTTTCATAGCACTTGCCATCATGATTGGATCATTCGCACTTGCAATTGCTGTATTCATGAGGACACCCTCACAACCTAATTCCATCGCAATAGCAGCATCTGATGCGGTACCAACACCTGCATCGACTAAAACAGGGACTTTTGCATGCTCAATAATAATTTGCAAATTCCATGGATTTAAAATGCCCATACCAGAGCCAATGAGAGAAGCCAAAGGCATGATGGCACAGCAACCAATATTTTCAAGTTCTTTTGCCACAATAGGATCGTCTGACGTGTACACCATCACATCGAAACCTTCTTTAATTAAAACTTCTGCGGCCTTTAAGGTTTCCATCACATTGGGATAAAGTGTCTTAGGGTCTCCTAAGACTTCTAACTTTACAAGCGTATGGCCGTCTAATAATTCACGCGCCAAACGAAGTGTTCTCACCGCATCATCGGCTGAATAACAACCTGCTGTATTAGGAAGATAAGTAAAACGATTGGGCGGCACAAAATCAAGAAGGGAGGGCTCGCCTTCATTTTGACCAATGTTAGTTCGGCGAATCGCAACTGTAATAATTTCTGCGCCGCTCGCATCAATAGCGAGCCTTGTTTCCTGAAAGTCTTTATATTTACCAGTGCCTACTAATAATCTTGATTGGTAACTTTTACCTGCGATGATGAGTGAATCTTTTTTTTGCGTCATCTTAACCACCACCAACTGCGCCAACAATTTCTAATTGGTCGCCATCTTGGAGCAAGATATTTTGAAATTCAGATTTTGAAATAATCATGCCGTTCTTTTCAATCGCAATTCGCTTACCTAAAAGATTAAGTTGTATGACTAATCCTTCGATTGTCATCAAAGTGTCATCAAAAGATTTTATATTACCGTTAATTTTAAGATTCATGGATATGGCTTTATTCGTCAAACATTGAATTTTTAAATAAATTTAGAGTCCTAATTCAATGGAACACAATTCCATAGAATTAAATACAATCCCAAAAGGAAAAGCTATATGCAAAATTATAATACAGATTCGCTGAATACATTGCCTCAGAACAAAGACGAGACAGACCATTTAATTACGTTGGAAAAGAAAACCACGCCGATTGAATTAACTATCGATGAAAAGCTTCGTCGTAAACGTTGGCTCGAATCGATCTCAGATTGCGTTTAAGCAAGTTTGCGTTGAAAAAGTTTTAAAGCTAAGTCGTAACCTAAAAGTGCCAACTCAGGATCATAGCGCTCACCTTCGTCACGCATAAAGGCATGTTGGCCATTAAACTCATGCCACGTAAATGCTAATTTAGCATCAAGCATTTTTTCATAAACGGCTTTACGGCCTTGTTCTGGAATATGGTTGTCTTGTTTACCCCAAATCATAAGAAGCTCACCCTTGATATCTTTTAGGCGATTCATGGAATGCTGATTAGGTTTATTTGGAATCACATTGGCATGTAAATCTGTCGCATAAAAACATGCGGTTGCTTCAATTTCAGGTTGAAGTGCTGCTCTAAAAGCTAAGTGCCCGCCGATACAAAACCCCATTGCTCCGATATGGCCTGAAAACCAAGGTTGTTTTTTGATCCATGCAATCATTGCTTGATTGTCAGCGTCATAGCCTTCGACATCTTTCGCTGATTTATCCGCATTACCTTTATCACGTCCTGCATCGTCATAAGCTAACACCGTGCCAATCGGATTTAATTCATGAAAGACTTCAGGCACTAAAACGGTGAATCCATGACCCGCAATGATTTTAGCTGCACGTTCAATCGGACCTGTTTGCTGAAAAATTTCTGAATAAAAGAGAATCGCGGGGGTCTTTTTATGTGTAATAGGTTTATGCACATAAGTACGCATAATGCCTGTAGGGGTATTTAAATCAACGAATTCTGACTGAATTAACATGCTTCATCCTAAGCTTAATAAGGAGTTAATAGAAAAGCGGAAGCCCTTATTTTACTTGATTTGAAGTGAGTTTAAAGTGAATTTTAGTACTCTGAACTGCGGCCTGTAGAGTAATTTAAAGGGGCATCATTTTGCCACTCACCACAATCGATGCATTGATGATCTTCCATGGTCGGGCAATATTGCAAATGAATTGCCTTGCACTTAAAACAGCTCGAAGCCTTCTCGTGGCGATCATGAATCTCTGCAGATACTTTGTCACTTCCAAGACCATACTTATTATCCATAAGACTCTCCCTTAAAAAATCAAATGGTGATGAAGCTTTAATGTACGCCTCGTTTTTATGAAGCGCAAGTGGCTATTTTAACTTTTGTACCTGACATTTTTGATAGGTTAAAACATCACCCTCTTTAATGTAAGTCTCAGGGTCATTAATCTCTAATGTGGTCGACTCATTGGTATAAGTATTTTTTAAGGCATCGACTTGTTTTAAACCAAATTCACGATTCGGGAAAGTAATCCACATCTCTTTACCGCCTTCGAGTGCTTTTATATAAAACTTCTTATTTTTTTCACACTGATATAAAGAAGCCCCTTGAGGAGCAGTCGAGAGTTCACGATAATCACCGTTAAGCATAGGTAAATTTACTTCGGGCATCTTCACACTGCCACAACTTGAAATAAGAAATGGCAAACTTAACAATATCAATTGTTTAAAAATTTGTTTCATTGTGCCTCTTGCAATAGGGATTCATCTAACTGACTTAATAATGTCTCAATCGCCAAAATTTGATTGGTATCATTATTAACTTTTGCAATCTTTAATAAGTAAAACTGTGCACGTGCATGACGAGAATTTTTTTTGACAACCTCGTCAAATACTTTCTTTGCTGCCACATAATCTTTAAGTTCAAATTGAGATAAAGCTTTAGTAAAAATTGCTTCAAGAGATTGAGGTTCACTTTTTAGCCAAAGGCTTGAAATCTCAAATAAACGGTCCCATTGCTTCTCTCGCTCAGCATCATAAGTTTGCATAAAATAAGGGCGTTTATCTAAGGGCGCATCCCAAAAAGGCACTTCAGTTGGAGCAGTCAATTCTATATCTTTACCTTGCTGCAATAATTTTTTTACCCACTCCACAGGTATACTATAAAAATAAGCAAAGCGTCCTGGGCTTTTAAAAGTAGTCACTCCAATCAGTTGCCCCTCGTCATCAAAAAGTCCACCACCAGACGCTCCCATAGAAAAGCCAGTTGAGGAGTGAATGATATTTTCATTATCTAGAGAATATAAAGCTTTAATTTGCCCATACGACACAACTGGTTTAACAGCATTGCCACTATAACTTTTTGAAAAAACTGATTGCTCGTATGTGAGTTTTTTAGTGTCACCCAAAACAACCGGCTTAATATTTAAAAACTTAAATTGGAGTATGCATAAATCATGACGCCAGTCTGCTTTCATGCTGACAGGTGCAAATCGCTCACCATATTTTGCAATTTGTACCCCTTGAGAGTTAGCTATAACATGACAATTAGTTGCAACTTGATCTTCAGCTACAACAATACCTGAACCAACGCCGTGGCCCCCTTTTGAATCAAGCACATGAACCTTCACGATTGAAGGTGAAACAGCAAAAGTAACCTCACTTGAAGCCATTGCAAAAACTATTTGAGGAATAAAAAATAGTAGGGTTAAAAATCGATACATAACGAAAAAAATTTAACTAAGGGAATAGTAGATGGCGAACTAAAAAGCTTAGTTCCGTAAACATTCAAAACTTAACCACATTTACTGTCACCACAACTTAAGCATGTAAGGCATCCGTCCATCATAATGACTGATTTCGTTTGGCATTTGCTACAGAGTTGTGAGCCTTTTGGATATCCTGTGCTGTCAATTTCTTCAGAATGTTTTTCCATATATTCAGCACGCTTTTCTTGCATCAATTTTTTTTGATGTTCATCAGGCAAAGCTTTTTTAAGCATACCAATATCGATTAAATGTTGTTCAACCACTTCTCCAATTTCAGCCACTAAACTCGGCACGTACTTACCACCTTTTTTAAAGTAGCCGCCATTAGGATCAAATACGCTATGAAGCTCTTCGACCAAGAATGTCAAATCGCCACCTTTTCTGAATACAGCAGACATCACACGCGTCAAAGCTACAATCCATTGGAAGTGATCCATGTTTTTTGAGTTAATAAAAATTTCAAAAGGCCTACGATGTTCTTGCGGGGTGCCTTCATTCATAATGATGTCATTGATTGTGATATAAAGTGCGTGCTCAGTCACAGGTGTTTTCACTTTATAAGTGGAGCCTGTAATTTTTTCAGGACGGCCTAAAGGCTCACCTAGTTGCACAACGTTTTGGTTTTCTTTATAAGCTAGCGCATTCGCTTTATCTTCTTCAGAAACAACGTTGTAACCTACGATTTTTTTTTCAATTTTAATTGCCATTATTTTCCTTTAATTTCTTAAGTCTTAGAACTTACCGTAATAACCTTCTTTTAACGCATCGTAAAGATTCGCTGCTGAATGAGTCTCACCATCATATTCAATCTCTTCATTACCCTTCACTTCAACTTGAGAGCCATCGTCTAAAGTAAATTTATAAGTGGTGTTCTCTAAATCTTTTTCTGTCACTAATACGCCTTGGAAAGCCTCAGGATTAAATCTAAAAGTCGTACAACCTTTAAGGCCTTTGTCATATGCATATAAATAAATATTTTTAAAGTCTTCGTAATCGTAGTCGGTTGGCACGTTGATCGTTTTAGAAATCGAACTATCAATCCACTTTTGTGAAGCCGCTTGAATATCGACGTGCGCTTTCGCTTGAATCGTTGAGGAATCTAAAAAGTAATCTGGTAATTTTTCATCTTCTTTTTCTGAAAATGGCATCGCATTTGAATTAATCAATTCGCGATACGCTAATAATTCGTATGAGTAGACATCCACTTTTTCTTTTGATTTCTTGCCTTCACGAATCACGTTACGACTATAGTGATGTGCAAAAGAAGGTTCAATTCCATTACTTGCATTGTTAGCCAAAGACAATGAAATTGTGCCTGTCGGTGCAATTGAACTATGGTGTGTGAAACGCACACCTTGTTTAGCAATCTTATTACGAAGGCCTTCAGGGAATTGCTGCATATAGCGACTATATTTACCGAGCAATACTTTGCCTTTAACTTTAGCGCCCACTTTAATACCATCGGCTGCCATCTCAGGACGCTTAGCTAACATGTCTGCAGTCACTACAAACTCTTCTTCCATAATGGGAGCGGCACCTTTTTCTTCGGCTAAATCAATCCCTGCTTCCCAACCCACCTCGGCCAAAATACGGCTCACTTCGTCAGTGAATTTTAAAGAAGCATCATCGCCATATTGCATTTTAAGCATCGTGAGTGATGAACCTAAACCTAAGTAACCCATACCGTGACGGCGTTTACGTATGATTTCTTTGCGTTGCTCTTCTAAAGGTAGGCCATTAATTTCAACCACGTTATCTAACATACGTGTAAAGATCGCAATCACTTCTTTATATTCAGCCCAATCAAAAAATGCTTCATCGGTGAAAGGTTTTTTAACAAATTTTGTTAGGTTCACGGAACCTAACAAACAAGCACCATAAGGTGGGAGAGGTTGCTCACCGCAGGGGTTGGTGGCTCGAATGTTTTCGCAGAACCAGTTATTGTTCATTTCGTTCACGCGATCAATCAAAATAAAACCAGGCTCAGCAAAATCGTAAGTTGATGACATGATGATGTCCCACAAACGTCTTGCTTTAATAGTTTTGTAAACGCGGCATGCAACTTTACCTGCGTCAATACCTTCCGCTTTAGTGAGGTACTTACCTTTAACAGGCCACTCTCTCCAAACCACTTGGCTTTCGTCATTCACATTTAAACCATCAACGATAGATTCTTTTTCCGTGACAGGGAATGCTACTTTCCAATCGCTGTCAGCTTTGACCGCCTCCATAAATTCTTTAGTGATCAAGCATGAAAGATTAAATTGACGGAGTCGACCGTTTTCACGTTTTGCTTTAATAAAGTCAGTGACATCTGGGTGGGCAATATCAAAAGTTGCCATTTGCGCACCACGTCGGCCACCAGCAGATGACACGGTGAAACACATCTTGTCGTAGATATCCATAAATGAAAGTGGGCCGCTTGTATAAGCGCCTGCGCCTGCCACAAAAGCACCTTTAGGTCTTAAGGTTGAAAATTCATAGCCGATACCGCATCCTGCTTTTAAGGTGAGTCCTGCTTCATGCACTTTATCTAAAATGCCAGACATACTGTCTTCAACGATACCTGATACCGTGCAGTTAATCGTCGAGGTCGCTGGCTTATGTTCTAGAGCACCTGCATTCGAAGTAATACGACCTGCTGGGATAGCGCCGTGTCTTAATGCCCATAAGAATTTTTCATACCATTCTTCTCTTTTAGCTGGAATTTCAACATCTGCTAAAGCTCTAGCCACACGCACAAAGGAATCATCGATACTTTTATCAACGTGCTCGCCCTGTTTTGATTTCAAACGATACTTTTTGTCCCAGATATCTAGTGAAACATCTTGAATTGGTATTTCGTGGTCTTGATGGTCACTTAATGTGGACTTTGGACGAACAGCTTTGAGCATGAATTTCCCCTGAATTATTCTTTATTTAAATATATTTACTAAATTTGGTACTACATGGTATTTTTGCTTAAAACCACAACATATAGTGGTTTTGTAGACATATTATCCATGACCTAGTAGTCCGTCAATTGAAATCTATGCACAAATTTAGGGCAAAAGTTAACCTCTATTTTTCGAGCTTAACTTTTAAAACTTAAGCAAGACCTTTCTCTAAAAATAAATTAAACACAAGTTCATCAAGATGGTTTATGCGAAAATATCTCCATGATTCGCTTTTTCTATAGTCTTTTAGTCTATTTTCTTCTCCCATTCACCTGCTTTAAGTTGATTTACCGAGGTTTTAGACAGCCTGACTACCTAAAATATTGGGGTGAGCGCTATGGTTTTTATAGTGCTTCTACAAAAAAAATCTGGGGTACACGAAAAATACTTTGGATTCATGCTGTTTCTGTAGGTGAAACGAAAGCTGCGATTCCATTGATTAAACTTTTTTTAAAAAAATATCCGCGTCATTATTTACTCATCACGCACGGCACACCCACAGGACGAGCGACTTCAATTGATGTTAAAGATTCTCGAATTAACCGTATCTATCTTCCCTTCGATACCCCCGATGCCACAACAAGATTTTTAAATGCCTTTAAACCAGAAATGGGACTCTTACTTGAAACAGAGCTTTGGTTTAATTTAACTCATCAAGCCTTTCAAAAATCCATTCCACTTTACTTAGTGAATGCACGATTATCTGAAAAATCTTTTCAGCTTTATAAAAGAATTACACTTCTTGTGAAACCATCCCTTCAAGAACTAAAAGGTGTTCTAGCGCAAACAAGAAATGATGCGAAACGCTTTGAAGCGCTTGGCGCGAAAAATGTTGAAGTGATGGGCAATTTAAAATTTGATGTGACTCCTCCGCGTGATACAAAAAAACAAGGTGCAGCACTCAAAAAACATTTACATTTAAAAAATCAGTTGGTACTTTTGATTGCGAGTTCAAGACAAGGTGAAGAAGAAATTATTCTGCAGCGCTTATTAAAGCTTCAATATAAAAATCTCGTCACAATTTTTGTACCGCGACATCCACAACGATTTAAAGAAGTTGCGCTGATGTTAAAAAAATATCGTGCGTCATTTGTTAAACGCAGCGATAAAAAAATCAAAGTCAAACCTTGCCAATTTATTTTAGGAGACTCTATGGGTGAGATGTACAGTTATTACAGCTTAGCGAATATTGCGCTCATGGGTGGCACGATATTGCCCTATGGCGGACAGAACCTTATTGAATCCATGGCGATGAAAGTGCCAGTGATTTTAGGTCCTCATACTTATAACTTTCATGATGTATCGAATGAAGCCATTCGCAAAGGTGCAGGATTGAGAATTCAAACATTGGATGAGCTAGAAAAAGTCTTACCTCAAATGCTTAAGTCATCTACTCAATTAAAAATGAAGAAAGCATGCAGCGAAATAATACATATACATCAGGGCGCTACATTAAAAATCTTAGATACAATTAAATCTATGATTTAATAAGTTTGGCAATCGCTTTAAAGTGATCGCCTTCCGCCGCTCGCAACCATTCAAAAATCACGGACTCTATATTCGTCACCACAATACCTTCTAATCTTAATCGCGCGATCGCGTTTTGGTGATTAAGGTTCGACCTTGAAAGTGTTGCATCTTCTACCACAAATACTTCTTTGCCTGCTGCTTTCAGAGCTAATGATGTTTGTAAAATACAAATGTGTGTTTCTAACCCACATAAAATAATTTGTGGTCTTGATTTCACTAACGCACTTTTAAATTTAGATTCATCAAGGCATGAGAATGCTTTTTTTTCAATGGCAGAATTGAGTAATAGTGATTTTAATTTTTTGACTGTTAATCCCAAGCCTTTAGGATATTGCTCTGTATAAAGACAAGGCACTTCTAAAATTTTTGCTGCTTGAATGAGAATGCTTGATGCATCAATGACTTTTTTAATTTCACTTTTGGGCATGACATCCACAAGCTTGTCTTGGATATCAATCACTACAACTTGACTTAAAAGTTGATCATTAATCATTAGAAATTAAAATACAAATGTATTTTCATGTTTAACGTACAAAGAAGGTACAACCGTTTCAAATAAAATTTCTTCTTCAAAATCTTGATTGCTAGATCTTGTAATTAAAGTCGCATGCATCGAGGGGGCTTCACCCAAGATGGCTAAGAGCTTTCCATTTACATTTAATTGATTGCGAATACTTTCTGGCAGATGAGGTAAAGAACCCGTAAATAAAATAGCATCGTAAGGTTGGTTTGTTAACCAGCCCAATGAACCATCACCTGTCACAAATTCAATATTGTTAAGTTTTATTTTTTGACAGTTTTGTTTAGCGAGTTTTGTGAAATAAGGATTGATGTCAACTGACACCACGTTTTTAGCTAAACTTGCCGTCAGCGCTGTGAGATAGCCGCTTCCAGAACCCACTACTAAGACATGGTCTTTTTTTTGAAGCGATAAGGATTGAATGAGTCTTGCTTCTAATTTAGGTGACAACATGCACACATTATTATGTAAAGGAATTTCAGTATCCGCGAAAGCTACCCCCTGATATTCAGTCGGTACAAATTTTTCACGCGGCACTTGATGAAGCAAATTAAGCACATCGGGATCTAAGACTTCCCAAGTACGTATTTGCTGCTCAATCATATTAAAACGATGTTGTTCATTAGCATTCATTTTCATGTGCACATTATAACCAAAGAAAAGTTCATCATTTTGATATAGATTAAATATAAATCTAACTTGCATTTCATGGAGGTTTCGCGTACTTTTATGGGGTGCTAGGGGTCCATCTTTATAAGGTGGTGAGAAAAACCCTTTGAACCTGATGCGGGTAATACCGCCGTAGGGAATGCAGTCCTCTAAAAGACTCCTTACGGTATGACAAAAAATTTAAGGAGCAATTCATGAACGCCACCGATAAAGAATTAAAAAAAAATATTGATCAATTTTTAAATGAAACAGCGTCTCTCGATCCTGAGGCACTCAAATCTTTTGCAAAATCTAAAAAAGTCTATGTCGCGGGTTCGCGTCCTGATTTAAAAGTTCCTTTTAGAGAAATATCTTTATCCGATACGCCTTCATCTTTTGGTGCTGAAAAAAATCCGCCAGTCATGGTCTATGACACTTCAGGCCCTTATACCGATCCTGATTATCAAATTGATATTCGTAACGGACTTCCCTCATTGCGGTCCCAGTGGATCAATGAAAGAAATGACACCGAATTTTTAGACGGTCCTACATCTGTCTTTGGACATGAGCGCAAAACAAATCCTGATCTCGCCAAAATGCGTTTCAATTTATTAAGAAAGCCACGACGTGCAAAAACAGGTAAAAATGTGTCGCAAATGCATTACGCTAGACAAGGGATTATCACGCCTGAAATGGAATACATCGCCATTCGAGAAAATCAAAGACGTGAAGACATGTCTGCTTTGTTACAAACTCAACATCCAGGTCATGATTTTGGTGCTGCTATTCCTCAACTTATCACACCTGAATTTGTAAGAGATGAAGTGGCTCGTGGTCGCGCCATCATTCCTGCCAACATTAATCATCCTGAAACAGAGCCCATGATCATTGGTCGTAACTTTTTAGTGAAAATTAATGCCAACATAGGTAATTCGGCACTAGGTTCTAGTATCAGTGAAGAAGTTGAAAAAATGGTATGGGGGACGCGTTGGGGTGCGGATACCGTGATGGATTTATCAACGGGAAAAAACATTCATGAAACACGTGAGTGGATTATTCGAAATAGTCCTGTACCAATTGGAACTGTCCCTATTTATCAAGCACTCGAAAAAGTAGATGGTAAAGCTGAAGATCTTACTTGGGAAATTTTTAAAGACACGCTCATCGAGCAAGCAGAACAAGGTGTCGATTATTTTACGATTCATGCGGGTGTGAGATTGAGTTACATACCGATGACGGCAAAACGTATGACCGGTATTGTCAGTCGCGGTGGATCAATTATGGCTAAATGGTGTTTAGCTCATCACGAAGAATCCTTCCTCTATACACACTTCGAAGAAATTTGCGAAATCATGAAAGCTTATGATGTCAGCTTTAGTTTAGGTGACGGCTTAAGACCTGGCTCTATTTATGATGCGAATGATGAAGCTCAGTTTGCAGAACTTAAAACTTTAGGCGAGCTCACACAAATTGCATGGAAACATGATGTGCAATGCATGATTGAAGGCCCAGGACATGTGCCGATGCACCTTATTAAAGAAAATATGGAGCTTCAACTTGAACATTGCGGCGAAGCTCCTTTTTATACATTAGGCCCACTTACGACTGACATTGCTCCTGGTTACGATCACATTACATCTGGCATTGGTGCTGCGATGATTGGTTGGTATGGGTGTGCCATGTTATGTTACGTCACACCTAAAGAGCATCTAGGTTTACCTGATAAAGAAGATGTAAGAGTAGGCATCATCACTTATAAAATTGCAGCACATGCGGCCGATCTCGCTAAAGGTCATCCAGGTGCACAAATCCGTGACAATGCTTTATCAAAAGCACGTTTCGAGTTCCGTTGGGATGATCAATTTAATTTAGGTTTAGATCCGGAAAAAGCAAAAGAATTCCACGATGAAACCTTGCCGCAAGAAGGCGCTAAACAAGCACACTTTTGCTCCATGTGTGGTCCACATTTCTGTTCCATGAAAATTACACAAGATGTAAGAGACTATGCAGCATCTAAAGGCATGAAAGAAGATGAAGCATTGAAAAAAGGTATGGAAGAAAAATCGATTGAGTTTATTAAAAAGGGCGTTGAGATCTACCAAAAAACTTAAATGGATATCTCACTTTATTTTTCAAGTTTGATTCTAGGGCTTATTGAAGGAGCTACTGAATTTTTACCTGTAAGCTCTACAGGACATTTGATTATTGCGGGTGAGCTTTTAAATTTTAACCAAGCTTCCGCCAATGTTTTTGAAATCTTCATTCAATTAGGTGCCATTCTTGCAATTGTGGTTGAGTATCGCAAAATACTTTTTAAAGTCGCGAGTGGAGCCCTTCATGATAGAACTTCTCAAGACTTTGTCTTACGTCTCTTCATTGCATTTTTACCAGCAGCGATCTTAGGTCTTTTATTTCATAAAGCGATTAAAGCTTATTTATTTTCGCCACTTTATGTGTCACTCGCTCTCATCTTAGGTGGAATTGTGATGATAGCTATTGAAAAACGCCCCTTAAAAATCAATACACAAACCACAAATGATATCAGCATGATGCAAGCATTTAAAATTGGTTGTGCGCAATGTTTATCATTAATTCCTGGTGTATCAAGAGCTGCTGCAACAATCATGGGTGGCATGCTTACAGGATTAAATCGTCAAATAGCCACTGAATTTTCTTTTTATCTTGCGATCCCTATCATTACGGCAGCATCCCTTTTTGATTTACTCAAAAATTTCCATGATTTAACCTTGCAAGATTTACCTATTTTTGTCATTGGTTTTGTCACTGCATTTCTAAGTGCTTATGCTGTCATTAAACTTTTTATTCGTTTTGTCGCCACACATACCTTTATTTCTTTTGCTTGGTATCGCATCATCTTAGGCATTCTTGTTTTTATTTACTTTAGTAGGTGATCATGTCTAACCATCGAGCACTCATTGAAAAACTCCATGGCATAGCTAAAAAAGCGGAACGTCAATCTGTCACCATCGAAGGAGGTTTGTCAGCACTCAATCACTTTGGATTTTCATTAATTAGTTTTTTATTGGCACTCCCTTTTATGCAGCCATTTCCAGTGGGTCCTATCAGTGTATTAGGAGGGGTTACTTTCGCCGCATTTGGCTTGCAAATTTTAAAGGGGTATACCACTCCACATTTACCTCAGAAAATAAATGGGATTGTTTTAAGTGCTGATAATTGGCGACGCATTACAAATACTGCCATTAAAATTATTCAGTGGACTGAAAAATTTACTAGGCCACGTTTAGCTTTGTTAATTCGAGGTTCTTTAGGTGTCAAAATTGAAGCTTCTATTCTCATTCTCTCAGGTGTCCTCATGGCCGTGCCTTTTGGCATACTCCCATTAAATAATTTCTTCCCAGGCCTTGCCATTGTATTTTGTGCATTAGGTCAACTCCATAAAGATGGATTTTTTATTTTGATTGCATTCTTTTGGATTCTTTTTACCATTCTTTATTTTGCTGCATTTTTTATAGGTCTCTACCTTTTGGGGCTAGAAGGATTCCATAATTTCAGCCACTGGCTCCACCAACTCTTTTCATGAAATCTTTTGCTGGTCGATTAATTACTTGGCATGCCAAGTCAGGTCGACATCATTTACCTTGGCAGCAATCAAGAGACCCTTACAACGTTTGGGTATCAGAAATCATGTTGCAACAAACTCAAGTTATAACTGTCATTGATTATTACCATCGCTTCATGAAAAAATTCCCGACCATCAAAGCATTGGCAGATGCCGATGAAGAAGAGGTCATGCAATTATGGAGTGGTTTAGGATATTACCGCCGCGCGCGTTTTTTACACGAAGGTGCCCAAATGATTATGGAAGAAATGAAAGGTATTTTTCCTTCTCAGTTTGACATGATGATGAAAATTCCTGGCATTGGACGCTCCACCGCAGGTGCCATTTCAGCATTTTCGTTCAATCAAAAAAAAGCAATTCTCGATGGCAATGTGAAACGTGTCTTAAGTCGTTATTTTTTAGTTTCGGAATGGACGGGATTACCTAAAACAGAAAAAAAATTATGGGATTATGCTGAGTCGCTTCTTCCAAATAAAAACATTGCAACTTATACGCAAGCACTGATGGATTTAGGCGCTACGGTATGCAATAAAAAACCCTTGTGTGAAACTTGCCCATTAAAAGAAACATGTCTCGCATTTCAGAAAAATAAAGTGCATCTTGTACCAGCTCCCCGGCCTCGCAAAAAAATTCCAACGGAAAAAACTCACATGGTCATTATTAAACATCATGACGAAGTCTTGCTTATTAAGAGGCCTCAGGGAGGCATATGGGGTGGGCTTTGGTCACTCCCTCAGTATGAAGATAAATCTACTACATCTAAAGCTTGGATTAAAAAACATTTCGGATTAGATGTAAGCTTGATAGAAAAAGATCTCAAAGCTTCAACGACATTCACACATTACAAGCTCGATATTACTTACAGTCTATTGGAAGCTAAGTCACAGCACGCGAAACTTCCTCACACGTGGCTCTCAATAAATACTCTTGAGGGCGCAGCCATTCCTGCCATCATCAAGAAAATACTTTTAAAACTCTAATGTCATATCGCGATGCAATATTTCAGCATCCAAATAAATATCACTCATAACTTTGAATCCAAACTTCACATAAAAATCGATGGCGTTACATTGAGCACTGATATGAATGCTAGAGAGTTGATTGAGTTTCGCAGTTACAATCGCTTTTTCTAGTAGAGCGCTTCCAACGCCTATGCCTCGATACTTTTTCAAAACAGCCATACGTCCTAATTGCATATAATTTTTAAGCACAATAGCTCTCGCACATCCAATAGCTTCCTCATCTTTAAAAACTAAAAAGTGCATTGCTTTTTCATCCATACCATCCCACTCTAATTCAGGTATCACTTTTTGTTCTTGAATAAATACTTTCTCACGAATATTCTTGAGTTGTGTATAGCTATCTATCCACTTTACGATCTCAACTTTCAGATTATTTTTCATAAGTGAAATGCTTGCATCTTAATGCTGTTAGAGGCATGATGTGCTTTCTTTATATCTAATTTTAAGGATTGTATGAATAAATTTTTACCTGCTATTGGACGTGTATTTATTGCACAAATTTTTCTTGTATCCATTCTTATATCACTTAACGGTATTATGAACACACCTGATGGTTATATTGCTTACCAAAATGGATTGATGAGTCATGGTCTTCCAGGTATTTTTGCTCCGATCTCCGTCATTGTGCAACTTTTGGGTGGCCTTGCTCTCTTTGTAGGTTTTAAGACAAGACTTTTTGCACTTATATTAACGATTTATACATTTATCAATGCGTTATCTTATTTATATACCGCTACAATACTGCCTTCTCCTGTATACCTCATTCCGCTCCAACAAGCTCTTCAGTACATAGCGATCACAGGCGGCCTTATTATTTTAATGCAGAATCCAGTCACGACCTTTGCACTTGATAATGTAACAAAGACAAAAAAACGTAAATAAGATTTATTAGTATTTAAAAAAAGCAGCCATCAAGGCTGCTTTTTTTTATATTGATCTATGTCATATATTGTTATCAATCATGGTTAGCATTAAAATATCTGAATACGTTAAAATAGAATTTATAGTTTACTAATATTAAGGAATTCAAGATGGCAACAGCATCCACAAAATATACAAAGACTGCAATCATTCTTCATTGGCTCATTGGTTTCGGCATTATCTTTATGTTTTTATTTGGCTGGTATATGGAGGGCTTACCTAAAGAAGCTCCTAAAGCTATGAGTTTTGATTTATTTGATTTAGGCATTTATACATGGCAATTATCTGAAGAAACTTCACCGCGTTCTTTTTACTTTAATTTACATAAATCAATTGGTATTACGATCTTAGGTCTAATTGTATTTAGAATTTTTTGGAGAATTACACATCCAGCACCAGCACTTATTAAAACTATGAAAGCTTGGGAAAAGAAATTAGCGAATGCTACCCACCACGCTTTATATCTCATTATGGTGTTATTGCCTGTATCGGGTGTAGTGATGGCACTCTATAGTAAATACGGTATTAAATGGTTTGGTATCCCTTTAGCTGAAGGCTTGGGCAATGAAACTGTGAGAGACTTCTTCAAAGGGGCACATGAAAACATTGGTATATTTCTACTCGTTCTTTTTGCCCTTCACGTGCTTGGTGTTCTTAAACATACATTTGTGAATAAAGATGGCACTTTAAAGCGCATGATGTTTAAATAAATTTTTATTGGTATCTTAAAGCTTCGATTGGATGAAGCTTGGCAGCCTTACTTGCTGGATAATAGCCAAAGAAGACGCCCACACTTGCAGCCACTGAAAAAGCTAATACGATGGATTGCATTGAAATTAAAATTTCAGCGCCAATCATTTTTTTTACAAGAAGTGCGCCACCTAATCCAAGTGCAACGCCAATCACGCAACCTACAATAGAAATCACACACGCTTCTAGAAGGAACTGAAGCAGAATATCTTTTTCACGCGCACCTATCGCCATACGAATGCCGATTTCACGAGTGCGCTCAGTGACGGATACCAGCATGATGTTCATAATGCCAATGCCACCTACAAGAAGTGAAATCGACGCAATGGCTCCTAATAACATCGACATCGTTTTTGCAGTTTCACTTGCTGTCTTTGCCATCGCCGTTAAATTTCTCACTGAAAAATCACTTTCTGCATTTTCACGGATATTATGTCGCTGTCGAATCAAATCGTTAATTGCATCTTCAGCAACCCCCATATATTTTTCTGAATTGGCTTGTGCCATGATCATACGGACACTTCCTGGAATTTGATTACCAAATAATTTTCTCTGGGCTGTTGTGATGGGAACAATAATAGTATCGTCCTGATCTCGCCCATCGAAGCTTTGTCCTTTACTTTCTAATACACCCAAAATCATAAATGGACTTTTTTTAATACGAATTGTTTTACCAATAGGGTCTATATCATCACCAAATAAATTTTCAGCAACTGTTTTACCAATCAGAGCTACGCGATTTGCAGACCGAATATCAGCATCCGAAAATAACTCTCCGCTATCGACATTCCATCCACGAATAGAAAAATAGGTAGGGGAAGTGCCAATAATAGACGTATTCCAGTTGTTACCTGAAAAAATGATTTGCGCATTGCCGGTGCTTATCGGCGCAATGGCTGCAATATCTTCCAAGTCACCAACAGCATTCGCGTCATTTATATTGAGCGCTGAAGAATTGCCTGACCCACTTCTTGAACCTGATGTACTTGAAGAGCCGGACAAAATCACGAAAAGATTGCTTCCCATCGAATCGATAGAACGTTTAATAGATTGTTGAGCGCCTTCCCCAATGGCCATCATCAGTATCACAGCACCCACACCAATCACCATACCTAGCATTGTTAAGAATGTGCGAAGACGATTTGCACTCATGGCATGCCAGGCTTCACTCAGCATAGAAAAAAACATTTACGCTTCTACCTTTTCTTTTTTATTGCGGCGATCTTCTACAATTTTCCCGTCTAAGAAACGCACTTGTCGGCTCGCGTGATCTGCAATATCGTTTTCATGAGTGACAATAATAATGGTGTTTCCAATTTGATTAAGCTCATCAAATATTTTCATAATTTCATCGCTCGTTTTACTGTCTAAATTGCCTGTCGGTTCATCGGCTAAAATGATTCGCGGTTGATTAACAAGAGCTCTTGCAATAGCTACTCGCTGTTGCTGTCCTCCTGAAATTTGACTCGGCTTAGAATCAAAATAATTGCCTAGCCCCATTCTTTCTAAAATATTTTTAGCTATCTTGGTTCTTAATTCTTTTTGATCTTCAGCATAGACTAATGGCAATGATACATTTTCAACCAAGGTTGATCGCGCAAGTAAATTAAATCCCTGAAAAACAAACCCAATGGTTTTGTTACGAAGCTTTGCTAGCTCATTACTACTTAAAGATTTAACGGAATGTCCATCGAGAATGTATTCGCCCTTGGTTGGGCGATCTAGGCAGCCTAATATATTCATGAAAGTCGATTTGCCTGAACCTGAAGGACCCATGATAGCGACATAGTCACCATGATCAATCGTTAGATTCACATCTTTGAGAACAGGAAAGACACCTGCAGCAGTATTGTAATCTTTATAAAGGCCCTGAATCTCAATGACTTTCTTTGTCATAGATTAAAAGACTCGTGGCGGACGAGAAGGGCCTTGTGCATTTGAGCCGGCTGGTTTTTGATCTGTTGCCATATCAGCCGTAATCACAAATTCATTAGGCTTAATATCTGAAGTCACAATCTCAGTATATTTGCCATTCGTGATACTTGTCTTAACTTTAACCATTTCAGGCTTGTTGTTTCTTAAGACATAAACTTTGCCAGAACCTAAACCGTCATTCTTTGTTTGAACTTTGTTGTCATCTGATTTTTTATCTTTCTTCATGGCTAATTTAATTTCTTCATTTTTCGGTCGATAGCGTAAAGCTGCGTTAGGCACCAATAAAACATTGTCATGTTTTGCAAAATTAATATTCACATATGCAGTCATGCCTGGCAATAAAAGTTGTTCTGGGTTGTCTACTGAAATCACAACGTTATAAGTCACAACATTCGCTGTATTTGTTGGATTGAGTCTAATTTGCTTAACCGCACCTTCAAAATTTTGATTAGGAAATGCATCTACATTAAATTTAGCTGTTTGACCTACTTCAATGCGACCAATATCTGCTTCTGCAAAACTTGTATCGATTTGCATCTTGGACAAGTCTTGCGCAACTTTAAATAAGGTTGGTGTTTGTAAGCTTGCTGCCACAGTTTGGCCAACATCCACTTCGCGATCGACGACAACACCTGAAACAGGTGACTTAATAATCGAATAACCATAATTCGTTTGATCACGTTTGAGTTGTGCTTTAGTGGTACTTAATTGCGCTTCGACAGATTTTAAAGCTTGAACTGCTTGATCGAGCTCTTGTTTAGACACATACTCTTGTTGCAATAAGTTTCGCATTCTAGCTTCATTCGCTTTTGCTAATTCAAGTGAGGCTTCATTATTTTTTACATTCCCTAGAGATTGAGCAATTTGTGCTTTAAATAACTCATCTTCAAGCTCTAAAAGAATTTGGCCTTTTTTTACTTGATCGTTATAGTCTGCATAGATTTTTTTAACGCGACCTGAAACTTGGGTACCTACATTCACAAGCGTCACAGGTTTGATCGTGCCATTAGCTGTGACGTTTTGTTCAATGTCTCCCATCGTGACAGATTGAAGTCGATATAGATCTTCAGGTTTCTTTTTATTCGATAGCTGATACACATAATAAGCACCAAATAGAAAAGCTAAAATTAAAGCAATATTAATTAAATGGGTGGCTAATTTTTTCATATATTTTATTGTCTTTTCTTTTCGGGCAATTTCTGAATCATTGCATTATCAAGGACGCCTATCGATTGAGCAAGGGTTGTTCTTGCAATGTTCCAATTTAAAACCGATTGTATTTTTTGTTGCTTTGCATTGGCTAGCGCATTTTGTGCATTGAGGGTATCAATGATATTTCCAACACCTTCTTTGTAACGGCCTAATGAGACTCGCGATGATTCTTCAGCGCTCAAAAGTAAAACATTAGACGCAGTAATCGTTTCATTTGCTGTCTTTAAATTTTGATAAGCCGTCCATACATCAAGAGATACCTGAAGTTTTAGCTGATCTCTTTTTGAAGCATTCAGCTCTGCAGTGGCTTCAGCTGAACGAATAAGGTAAGTAGGTTTGTATCCTTCAAAAAGAGGGATACTTAAAAAAACGCCAAGTTGCGAAGTATTTTGAGAGATTTGCCCTAGTAAATTTTCATCATATTGATTGGATGCGTCAATCCTAACTTTAGGTTTAGCGTCGGCTTTTACAGCCTCAATTTTAGCTAATGATGCTTTTAATTGTGCTTCGCTAGCCACTAAGTCGGGCCTTTGAAGTCTTGCCTGCTCAATTAAAGCATCAATATCTTGATCAATTAATTCAGGAATATCATCAAGCTTGCTGTCAGCAATTTGAAAATTAATATTTGCAGGCGCTCCCATGACATTAGCAAGATTTCCATAAGCCACTTTTAAAGTGCCTTCGTTTCTAAGTTTAGTAAGTGTGGCATTGGCAAATGAGGTTTGCGCTTGAAGTTTATCTGCAGGGGTTGCAACGCCTGCAATATACTTAGCCTCTGCTGATTTAAAACTTTCTTGAGAAAGGCGCTCAGTCTCAATCGACGCATTGAGAATTGCTCGACTTGCATGGACTTGGTAAAACGCGTTCACTGAAGCTAATAGCACAGTTTGGACTGTTGCATTTTGAGTAGCGCTTGCTGCCCTTAAAAGCTGATTAGCATTTTCAAAATTAGCATCGCGACTGCCGAAATCATATAAAAGATAAGATGCAACAATTCTGTTTGTAGCATTCGAATAGTTCGTTGTCCTATTTTTATTTTCTGTTACAGATAACGTGTCTGTCACTGATGGAAAGAAGAGTGATCGAGCTATGCCAACTTGAGCTGATTGAACTTTAGCATTTGCATAAACTTCTCTTGTTTGAGGGTTATGACAAAGTGCCGCTTCTGTGACTTCTACCAAAGATAAAGGCTTGTCATAAGCTTTCTGACTGCATGGATCACTGACTGATGGATCGATATAAGCTTGGGGAATAAGTTGAATATTATCTTCTTTTAAATCCTTGTCTGAATACCATATTGATTCAAGCGCGTAGGCTGGAATAAGGATCCCTAATAAAGAAAAGGTAAGAAAAAACCGAGAAAAATTCAAATGTAAAAATCTTTCTAAAAAACAGCTTGTTAAGTGCTTCATATGCACAAAATCTTAACATGAGAGTATATAAAATAGACTAGATTCAAGCCTATTTAATTCAAAAAATAAGGAGTAATTACTTGGCTAAACTTAAGTAGCGGTCTTGCGAAATAAGTCGATTTACAATGACGTTCAATTCGATACGATTATTAGTAAGTGGTTTTAATTTGCACTTATAAATTTTGCCTGAATCGGGATCCAATACCTTACCTACCAATTCTTTTTTGGCATTCAGTTTCAGCTGTTTGAATACAACCAAACCAATAATAGGCTTATTTTTATCTAATCCCGCGCATGGTTTACAAACATCCACAGGATCATCTTCTGGATCAGGAAAGACTTCAATAATCTTACCTTCAAATCCGCCAGCCTTTGTGGCACTAATTTGAATAATAGCCTCAGGAAGCTCTGTAAAATCATCCAACATATTCCATTTACCTACAGGCCATGAATCCGCCGCCAAAAGGCTTGATGAAAACAAGATACATATCAAAAGTAAATATTTTTTCATGGTTTTATGCAGATGCAATTAGTGCTCCTACGCTAATAAGCAAAATACCAAATATTTGTGTCATATGAATAGTTTCTCCTAGAAAAAGAACCGATGCAAGAGGCACAGTCACGTAAACCAAAGAATTCATAAGTTGAGCTTTGGATAAATCTACTTTAGATAAAATGGCAAGCCAAGAAAAAAATGCAATCAATACAAAGGCTACACCTATAATGATATTGAAGTTAGTAAGGATACTTAACACATAAAGAATAACGTGACTTAATTGATCTAACGGAATTTCACCAAGACTGGTCGCACCTTTTTTTAAAAAAATTTGAGTGGCCGTGTCACACAAGATAAAAAGCAGAAATAAAAAAAAGATTTCTACATTGACTTTAATTTTTAATGTCTGAAACATATTTTAAACCTTGCTCATAATAATCACGCCACTTGTGCCACCAAACGCAAATGAGTTAGACATCACATGATTCAATTCTTTGAGAACACGTTTTTGATTAGGTACATAATCTAAATCACAAGCCGGATCCGACTCTTTTAAATTAATCGTTGGTGGCAATTCTTTTTTAACCAACGCCATGAGAGTTGCTGTAATTTCAATAGCACCTGCAGCACCCATTAAATGGCCATGCATGGATTTGGTTGAGCTCACGGGAATTTGATATGCGTGACTGCCAAATACATTTTTAATGGCGGCAGTTTCTGTCGCATCGTTAAGTAAAGTGCCCGTTCCATGCGCGTTAATATACCCAATGTCATTTGGATTTAATTTGGCATCAGTCAATGCTGCTTTCATCGCGCGCGATTGACCTTCAACTGAGGGCTGTGTGATGTGGTCACCATCATTTGTTAAACCATAGCCAGTAATTTCACCATAAATTTTGGCACCCCGTGCTTTGGCTATTTCCATTTCTTCTAAAATGATTACGGCCGCACCTTCGCCCAAGACTAGGCCTGTGCGATTCAATGAAAATGGTTTACATGAAGCGCTAGGATCATTTGAATCTTCTTCAGCTAAGGTTCTTAATGCTTCCCATGCTTTAATCGTACCAAAAGTAAGAAGCGCTTCCGTGCCTCCCGCAAAAGCTGCATCCGTATAGCCATGTTTAATTTGTCGATACGCTTCCCCGATAGCGACCGCCGAAGATGAACATGCTGTTGTATAGGTAATGTTAGGGCCTTTTAATTTAAAGTGCATCGCAATTTGGGATGCGGCTGCGCCATTCATCGCCATAAGCACTGTAAAAGGTTTTAGGCGTCTCGCTTTTTGATTAAATAAACGATCGTAACCTTCTTCGGTGGAGCTCGCCCCTCCCATGCCGGTACCAATAAAAGAACCAACACGATCTAAATTCATAGTATTCAAATCTAAATTGGAATCTTTTAAGGCTTCACGTGCGGAATATAAAGCAAATTGACTCACGCGATCAAGCAATGCTAATTCTTGTTTGGTGAAATATTCTGTGCCATCGAAAGTGGCTTGCGCTGCGAGTTTAGCCTCTAGTTGATCAGTGAAATCGGAATCTAAACATTTAATGCCTGATTGGCCATTGAGCAATGCATTAAAGAAAGTATCGGGTGTATTGCCAACTGGCGACACTACTCCCATTCCTGTAACAACGACTCTTCTAAATGAGGTGTTGCTCATTGATCTTTATACTTTTTTAAGCTAGCAGTTCATCAAGAAGATTTGTCATGTCTTGAATCGTTTTTACGTCAACTTGATCATTAGGCACTTTAATGCCTAATTTATCTTCGGCCTCAAAAATGATATCAAAGGTATCGAGCGAGTCGAGACCTAATTCCTCTAAGGTGCTTTCAGGTTTAATGGTTGCCACATCAATTTCTAATTTTTTTGCAATTGCGTTTGACACCATTTCAAATGAATTCATTTTTTATCCTTAAACGTCAATGGTACTTATTATAAACCTTGGATGGCATAACAAAATTCTGCCATACGTTTACCAATATCATCTTTTCTTCTATCCAATGTGACGACATGGTAAGTATCGTCGATATACATCGTTTCAATATGTTTAGATGACACATGTTTTTCTACATAATAGGCATTTTTAATACTTGCCATTTCATCTTCCGTCGAATGGACTATAAGAAGCGGGCATGTCACTTCTCTCATAATACTTTCTGTCGCCTTAATTAAATGAAAACTCTCTAAAATGACAGTGGCGGGGGTTTTGAAATAACCAATTTTATCAGCCGTTCTTGCGTCCTTATTTTGTAAAATAGAATGCACAAGCGCTCGCGTTCTTTCACACTTAATACCATAGGGAGACTTTTCTTCCCACTCTAAAAAATATTTTAAGGGCGAATAAAGCACGATAGGTAAAAGTACTTTCTGTTGGAATCTAGAAATATTCCATCCGTCATAAAAGAAGGTGGATGACAAGGGGATCACCCCTGCAACTTTTCCTGGTCGTTTAGCAGCGATCATCATCGCCATTAATGCGCCCATCGAAAGCCCAGTAATAAAGACATGTTCAAATTCTTCTTTTAATACATCGAAAACTTTTTCAACAGAAACATACCAATCTTGCCACTTGGTTTTTTTTAAATCTTGAATCGATTTGCAGTGACCGGCTATTTCAGGACACGCCACTGAAATACCTTTTCGAGAAATGACACGGCCTAAATGTTTCATTTCAGATGGGGTTCCAGTCAAGCCATGGATCAAAAGTATTACTGTGGTTGGATTTTTACGTTCAATAAATCCATTAGGGCCTAATAGAGAATCAACTATCGTCAATTTAAATATTACCCCCTACTAAATAAATGCCTACGATAATTAAAGTCGCTCCCAACCAACGATATTGATTGATGTGTTCTTTTAAAATGATACGAGATGCTAAGAGTATCAAAACAATTTGAACGCTTGATAGCGGAAACGCTTTACTGATATCTACAGAAGCTAAAAACGCAATCCACAACACATATTCAATCGCATAGAGAAAAATTCCAAAAGCAATTTCTTTAGTTCTTAAGGCATTAATAATGTTATCAATGTGTGATAACCAGCCCTCACGGATTGAATTAGCTAATCGACTGGTACCTTTTTTAAATAAGACGGTTGCCATCACTTCTAACGTGATGGCAGACATAAATAATATTAAAGATTTAGCATCCATCAGTTGCCGAAATTATTCAGCACCACATCTTTTTAATAGTGCTTCAAAGAGTTGAATGCCTAAATCAATTTCTTCTTCTGAAATAAGAAGTGAAGGGGCCAATGTAATTACATTCTTTTCGTAACCACCAATGTCCAGGACTAAACCATAGGTTTTGTCGCCAATTTTGATGTCGCCTTTAAGGCCCTCATTAAACATGCGATCGGCTAACTTACGACTTGCCTTAAAGCCATCATTTTCACAAAGTTCAATTCGAAGAGCTAAACCTAGACCACTCACATCACCCACAACTTTCCAGCGTGATTTTAATTCTTGAATGCGCTTTAAGAAGTAGGCGCCTCGATCATTTACTTTTTGACCAAAATCATCTTCTTCTGTCATTTTCATGACTTCAAGGGCGACTGAAGTGCCTAACGGATTCGATGCAAAAGTTGAATGTGTCGAGCCTGGAGGAAATTTTTGTGGGTTAATTAATTCTTCTTTTGCCCAAATACCTGACAATGGATTTAAACCATTGGTAATCGCTTTACCAAATACAAAAATATCAGGAATGATGTCGAAGTTTTCCCAAGACCATAATTTACCTGTGCGGTAAACGCCCATTTGAATTTCATCAGCTACCAGAAGCACATTTCGCTTCTTTAAAGATTCTGCTAATTTTTTCATGTAGCCTTTAGGAGGCACAATGTATCCGCCAGTCCCTTGCATCGGTTCAATATAGAATGCACCAAATTCACATTGGCCTGCTTTTTCATCCCATACGGATTGATATTCAGTATCAAATAATTTTTCAAATTCTTTGTGGCAATAAGTGTCACACGTTTCCACTTTCATGCTGTATGGGCATCGGAAACAATAGGGATAAGGAATAAATTGTGCGCGATCAGCAAAGTTACCAAAACGGCGGCGATAGCGATAACTTGAAGTAATCGCAGATGCTCCTAATGTTCTTCCATGGTAGCCACCCATAAAAGCAAATTGATGTGTTTTGCCTGTGTGGTTTCGTACGACTTTTAATGAGTCTTCAATCGCTTGTGCTCCACCTACATTGAAATGCACACGACCTTTGACGCCGTATTTGTCTTCCATGTATTTACAAATTATTTCAGCAAGATCAACTTTTTCTTTATGCAAATACTGGCTTGCTAATTGAGGGAGTGTATCGATTTGTTTTTTTAAAATGTCTGAAATACGTTTATTTTTATACCCGAAGTTAACGGCGGAATACCACATTTGCCAATCAAGATAAGGAATACCTTTCTCATCAAATAAAAAGCTGCCATCGCAATTTTCAAATACTTTTGGAGGGTCAGCATAGTTCACCGTATCTCCATGTGAGCAATACTTTTCATTCTTATCTAAGATTTCAATGATTTTCTGATCCATCGTATAACCCTCTACTTTTAAAAATTAATTAAATGCATAGCCTGGAATATTTTGCTCTTCAGGCTTCCAAGTCTTCACAATCTTTAAGACATCATCAAACGTATTAAACGTATGATGTGTGACATTATTTTTTTCACAATGCTTAATCAGCGATGACTTCGCAAACACGATGTCGGCATGAAGGGATAAACAGGCATCTGATTTTCCATCCCCAATTAGCACGACCGGTCCGCCTACTTTTTTACCCACATAATCAGCAACAGCACATTTACACATGCCATTTCCCCCTTTACATTCTGGATCTCTTAAAGGAAACGTAATTTCAATGCCACGCTCTTTGTAATTTAGGCGATTAGAATAAGTCGGAATTTCAGGCCAGCCTGCATGCCTTGTCGCGACTTTAATCGAATGATCCAAACCATCACTTGCAATCACTAATTTAGCAAACTGTTTTACATAATCATAAAAAGGTAAAAAAGTTTCATCCAGCTGAATACTTCGGAAAAAATTTTCTAGGCTTAAAAGATCAGAATCCACCAAGTCGATTTGTTTAGACATGCATTCAAGCGCGGTCATCTTGCCATCAAGCCAATCTTTTTCTAAAACTTCCCAGCTGGGATCTGCAAATTTCTCGAGCAATTGATCAATCGTATCGCGCTTTGAAATGGTCCCGTCAAAATCAACTACAAAAAGCATAAACATCCCTACTGAAATTTGGCTTCGTAGCCTTAGGGACTACGCATAATTTAAAACAATATATGCCTAAATTCTTTCAATTGACTTACAATTTTGGGTAAATCATTAATTTAAAAGGTTGACATGAAGATTTTACTGATCGAGGACGACGCTATTATTGGTGACGCGATCAAAAGCTCGCTTGAAAAGGCTGATTATCTGGTCGAATGGGCTAAAAATGGGCTAGAAGGGGAGATCGCACTTACAGACTCTCAATTTGAAGCGGTCATTTTAGACTTAGGTTTACCTAAAAAACACGGCCTCGATATTTTGAAAAATTTACGTTCTAAAAAAAATCAGTTTCCAGTCCTTATCATTTCAGCCAATGAAAATATTGATAATAAAATTTTAGGCCTTGATTTGGGGGCGGATGATTACTTGGCTAAACCTTTTGAGCTTCAAGAGCTTCATGCACGACTGCGTGCTGTCATCAGACGGACTAATCAATCAGCTCACAATGTCATCCAATTTGGTCCTTTGAGTTTTAATATCAAAGACCGAAGATTTTTAGCGCAAAATAAAGAACTAAGCCTTTCAAAGCGTGAGCTCAATTTGTTAGAGCTTTTTATGCTTAAAAATAATCGCTCTATTTCAAAAGAAAATTTATTAGAAAAGCTCTATAGCTGGGATGAGGATGTCTCGGAAAATGCGATTGAAGTTTATATTCATCGCGTCAGAACAAAACTTAAACCTTTTGGGGTCGAAATCATTAATCGTCGCGGCTTAGGTTACAGTCTAGGACTCCAAAACCCTTGAAAAAAGCTTTATCCACGAAGAAGCTGATTTTTCAGTGGATTCTTATTCCTATGGTCTTCATTATCTTGATCGACTCTTCATTTCTTTTTTATCAAGGTGATAAATTAAGACAGGAAACTTTTGATAAAGATTTGGCAGAAACGGCAAAAACACTTGCCATTATATTTAAAAAAACAAGCTCTAAAGAAATACACGATATTGATCCCGACACCATTTCACTTCTCTTAAGTGAACCTCATGATGAAATGTTTTATGCCATTCGGGACAGCAAAGGTCAATTTATTTTTGGGAATCCTAAAGTCCCTTATCAAGAAGCAGATGCAGAAGACTTGGCAGAAAAAGATTTTCTAAATGTCTTTTCAGATGAAATTGATGGAAAAGGTGTGCGCGTCGTATCCATTCCGATTGAACATACCATTCAAAATAAAATAGCTACTTATCATATCCAACTTGCTGAAACGCGACTTCAGCGCCAAGAGATTCAACGACAAATTATTTTTTGGATTGTCATTCCACAATTGATTCTTCTTATTTCTGCCATGATCTTGGTGAGATTTGCAGTCACTAGGGGGTTGAGCCCAATTCTTTTTCTTAATGAAAAAATAACTTCTCTTTCTTATAAGAACTTAACCCCCATCGATTTGCAGGGTGTGCCAAAAGAAGTGGATCGCTTAGTTGGCTCATTGAATAGGCTCATGCAAGAATTAAATCTTGCCATTCAATCACAAAATCGATTTGTAAGTGACGCAGCACACCAATTAAGAACTCCGCTTGCTGGCATATTGGCACAAATTGAATTAACACTTGATACCAAAGATACTAATGAAATTCAAAAACGACTCGAAAATATTAATGAGAGCTCAAAACGTCTCATTCATATCATCAATCAATTACTCACACTCTCTAAAAGTCAAAGTGATGAACTTCATCATGCCGAATTCATGCCTTTGGATTTAGTCGCTTTCACCAAAAATGTCACTTCGATTATGTTGCCGGCAGCTGACTTAAAACATATCGACCTAGGCTATGAAGGCACAGAAGAAGCCGTGCATATCATGGCAGATGAAGCACGTCTTTATGACCTTATCCATAATCTGATTGATAATGCGATTAAATATACAGCTGACCATGGGAAAATTACGTTAGCCGTTGACTTAAAAGATAACAAAGCAAGACTCACCGTTGAAGATAATGGCATTGGTATCCCTAAAGAGGATCAAACGATAATTTTTGATCGTTTTTATCGAGGAGACAACATCAACACTTCTGGCGCAGGTGTAGGTTTATCAATTGTCAAAGATATTGCGGATTTTCATCAAGCGACTATCGAAATCGATAGTCGAAATAACAAAGAAGGTACGCGTTTCTATATTGATTTTGATTTGATAAAATCTTAATTTGAGTTGATGTAAAAATGTTTTGATTCGCTTAAAACATGTTCATAAAAAGCTTTTGCAATGGGTGACAATTGTTTGCCTCTCAAATACACGAGGTGCCACTGCGAATTGATTGGAAAATCTTGTAACTTCAACACTGAAATTTCATGATCATAGTCAAATTGATCTAAGGCATGAATCGAAATGACGGCTACGCCTAAATGACTTGCTACTGCTTTTTTAATAGCTTCATTATTTCCCAGTTCTAATAAAAGACTAGGGGTGAATTTTTTTTGTTTAAAATGCATATCAACACTCATACGTGTCCCCGATCCTAGCTCTCTTAAAATAAATCTTTCATGCTTTAAGTCTTGTAATCGAAGATTTTTTTTACTCGCTAATGGATGATTTTTATATGCAATCATACAAAGGGGGTTGGGCATGAGAATTTGATCTTCAAGGTCAATATGAATTGGTGGTCTCGACATGACATAAAGGTCATCACTATTATCTTCAACACGTTTTATGACCCCGTCACGATTTAATATTTCTAATGAGATATCTACCTCTGGATATTTACTGCAAAAGGAACCTAGCAGTTTCGGAATAAAATATTTTGCTGTACTCACAACCGCAACTCTTAATCTGCCTTTTGTTAATCCCTTCATTTGTGTCACATGTTGCTCAAAAGCTTCCCAACGATTTGTCATTTCTCTTGCTGTTTTCGCAAACTCTTTACCTAACTCAGTTAAATGAATTTTTTTCGAAATCACCTCAAATAAGGGGGATCCGATATTTTCAGTGATCTCTTTCAATTGCATCGAAGCCGTGGGCTGGGTAATATGCATCATCCTTGCTGCCTTGGTGACACTCTCAGTTTGTTCGAGCGCGAGAAATAAACGTAGCTGTTTAAAGGTTATATTCATATATTAAATCCTATAGATATTTAATTAAATATCGATTTTACACTATGTAATTATTTTCATACAATCTGAGTTATGAATAACTTCCTTGACCCAGCAATTTTATTTTTTATATTCGGTGTTTTGGCTGGATTTGCAAAATCTAATTTAGAAATTCCTCAGCCGATTGCTCGATTTTTATCGCTCTATCTTTTAATGGCCTTAGGTCTTAAAGGTGGCTTTGCGCTCTATGAATCAGGCATTACGACAGAAGTAATTACCAGCCTAGGTGGCGCCATTTTTATGGCCATTCTTGTTCCTTCAATCGGCTATTTAATCTTAAGTCAAAAATTAAAGAAATTTGATGCTGCAGCTGTTGCTGCGACCTATGGATCTATTAGCGCTGTCACTTTTATTACCGCTTCTCAAAGCTTAGATGAATTAGGTATTCATTACGGGGGTCATATGGCTGCAGCCATGGCGCTGATGGAATCTCCAGCCATCATCTTTGCTATCATTGTTGCCAGCAAGATTAGGTCACAGCAACAAACACATGATGCAGCTCGCCCTAGTTTAGGAAAAATTTTCCACGAGTCATTTACGGATGGTGGTCAGCTTTTGCTTTTAGGGTCCATGGTCATTGGCATTATCAGTGGTGATGTTGCCCATGAAGTATTGGCCCCTTTTTCTATTGATCTATTCAAGGGTATTTTGTCTTTCTTCTTGCTGGACATGGGACTTCATGCCGCACGTAATATTTCTGAATTAAAAAATAAACCTGCCATTTGTTTTTATTACGCGATTCTCGGGCCTGTCAGTCACGCAATCATTGCGCTTATTTTGGCAAAACTACTTGGTCTTGAGTTAGGTAATGCCATTTTATTAATGGTATTATCTTCAAGCGCTTCTTACATTGCAGTGCCTGCAGTTCTTAGACAATCCTTGCCTGAAGTAAGCCCTGCGTTATATATAGGTATGTCTTTAGGGCTGACATTCTCATTAAACATTATTTTTGGAATCCCGCTATACACATACCTAGCGCAACAATGGATATAAAGTATAATTTTCACATGCCCCTCTTTTTTTCATTACTTTTACTAGGATTTCTTTCAAATAGTGCATGGTCAGCTCCTCAATATAATTTGCAAGATCTTATTGATATTGCAAAAAGAGAAAATCCTATTTTAGATGTTCTGAAAGCCAAAGAGGATGCCGCCAGATCAAGTGTTGTGACTGCTGAATCTTATCTTAATCCAGAAATTGAGCTTGGCACAGGACCCTCTCGATTTAGAACTCCTAATACCAGCTCCAATCAACGTAGAAATTATGGAGTAAATATATCCCAGCCTCTTGAGTTTCCAAACGTTCGTGGCGCAAAAAAAGCGGTTGCTGAGTCAAGAGTCAATTACGCTTCATCTGTCACCGAGGCCACAATGATTAATTTGTCGTTACAAATTAAAAAGGCTTTCTATGATGTACTTCAAAATGAAGCTGTTTTAAAAATTGCCGAGGGTGATCGTGATGCATTAAAAAATATCCGCGAGAAGGTTGCTCTCCGAGTAGAAGTTGGTGAAGCACCGAGATATGAATTAATTAAGGCAGATACAGAATTGGTTGCAGCACAGAGAGATGCGGATGCAGCATTATTACGAATTTCTGAGAGTAAATTTTATCTCAGAGGTTTGGTTAGTAAATCACTTACAGAATCATTTGGTTTAGTAGGGTCTCTTCCTCCAAGTGACATTAATCTTAATGCTGATTTATTAAAAAATGAAATTACTAAAAGCCCAAAATTAAAACAAATCAAAGCCTCAGCAGATATTGCAGAAAATCGGTTGCGATTAGAAGAGAAACTTATTAATCCGGGATTAACGCTAAATGCTGGCGTTGATCAAGATCCTGATATTACAAATTACCGTTTTGGCATAAGCATCCCTATTCCTATTTGGAATCAAAGACAGGGTCAAATAGGAGAGGCGGCGGCTGGATATAGAGAATTACAAGCTCAATATACAGATCAAGAATTAGGTCTAAAGCGAGATATTGAGTCTGCTTTCCAGCGCTACCTCATTGCGCAACAGCAGGTTAAAACTTTTGAGTCAGGTCTTCTGGACCAAGCAGAATCAGTCTTAAAAGTAGCTGAGGCAGCTTATCGCTATGGGGAGCGAGGCATTCTCGAATACTTAGATGCACAAAGAACTTTCCGCTTAGTTCGTAAAGATTATCTAGCGTCAAAATATGATTACATTGTAGCTATTTTAGAAATTGAACAACTATTAGGTATGGATATCCTGGAGAATAAAATTTAAATGAAAAAACTTGTTAGCCAATTATTTTTAATTTTCGTAAGCATATTATTGGTCTCGGCTTGTTCGAAATCAGAAAATGTTAGCGAGCAAAAAAAATTAGACCCCTTAGAGATTATCATTACTCCAGAAATCCAAAAACAAACTAAAAATGAGGTAGTCAAATATCAAGATATCGGGGAAACGCTTATGATTCCCGGACGTCTTGAAACACAAAATCGAAAGCTTGCAAAAATTGGCTCGCCTATCACAGGTAGGGTGAGCGACCTTTATGTCAGCCTTGGTGATGTTGTAAAAAAAGGACAGGTGCTTGCGAGAGTAAATAGTATTGAACTCACTCAAACACAACTTACGCTCATTAAATCAACGCAGCTCATTGGACTAAAAACAAAAGCAGTTGAGCGAGCTAAACTTCTATTCGAAGCAGATGTCATTAGCAAAGCTGAAATGTTACGTATTGAAAATGAACTTGATGCAGTTAAGGCAGATTATAGAGCGAGTCGCGATCAACTTATGGTGTTAGGTATAAATGAAAAAGCGCTAGAAAAATTAGAGTCTTCAGGTCAAATCAATTCATATGGAGACGTGATTAGTCGGTTTGACGGGATTATTATTTCCCGAGCAATTAATTTAGGTCAAATTGTTAATCCTCAAGATACTTTATTCCATGTAGCTGATCTCACAACATTATGGGCCGTTGCCAACATTCCTGAGCAGCAAGCATCTTTTATTCAAAAAGATGAAGTCGTGACCATTGAAATTCCTGCGTTAGGAAATAAAAAAATTGATGCAAAAATTATATTTGAAGGAAGTATTGTTGATCCAGAAACCCGCACTGTTTTGGTTCGGACTGAAATAGACAATCAAAGTTTGTCTTTGAAACCCGACATGCTCACTTCAATGTATATTCAATCAAAGAAAGTTTCAAAACTTGCTGTTCCTACGGCAGCTATTGTGAGAGAAAACGATCGAAATTATGTTTTTATTCAAAATAGTCCAAAAACATATAGATTGCGAGAAGTTCAATTAGGGCATAAAGATGGAAGCCTCATCACCATACTAAGCGGCATAACTGATGGTGAAACTATTATTTCAGATGGCGCTTTTCATCTGAATAGTGAACGTAAGAAAAAAGAGCTTGAATAGATATGATTGAAAAAATTGTCAGGGGCTCTCTCCAGCAAAGACTCGTAGTTCTAGTCTTCGCAGCTGCTTTGCTTGTCGCAGGGTTTTTTGGTGTCAAAAAATTATCTGTAGACGCATTTCCTGACGTCACAAATATTCAGGTACAAATTGCAACACCAGCCCCTGGTAAGTCGCCAGAAGAAGTCGAACGATTTATTACAATTCCTATTGAAATTGCAATGACCGGCCTCCCAGGCGTGACCGACATGCGCTCACTCAATAAAAATTCACTTTCTATTATCACCCTAGTTTTTAATGACCATACAAACGTCTACTTTGCAAGACAGCTGGTCATGGAAAGATTAATGGAAGTGATGGAAAAAATGCCTGATGGCATTGTCCCTGTCTTAGGTCCCGTATCTACAGGCTTAGGTGAAATATTTCAATATACCCTCGATAAGCCAGGTGATGAAAACAAAGAAATATCTCAAGAAGAACTTACAGAGAGAAGGACTATTCAGGACTGGGTAGTACGACCCATGTTGAGAAGCGTCCCGGGCGTTGCTGAAATTAATTCATTTGGTGGTTTCATTAAACAATATCAAGCGCTAGTAGATCCTGATCGTTTAAATCATTATGGAATAAAACTTCATGACGTTTATGTGGCGTTAGCTAAGAACAATGCCAATAGTGGTGCAGGGGTTCTTCCTCAGTTTGATGAACAGTTTCTAATCC
>JAPLQN010000075.1 GCA_026399645.1 Candidatus Methylopumilus sp.
ATTGTATCTTCCGTTTCGCCAGAGCGATGAGAAATAACTGCGGTATAACCTGCTTTTTTTGCCATTGCAATCGTCTCAAACGTTTCAGTGAGTGTACCAATTTGATTTACTTTAATTAAGACAGAGTTAGCTACCTTACGCTTAATACCTTCATCTAAAATTTTTGGGTTGGTTACAAAAAGATCATCGCCAACCAGCTGAATATGTTTACCTAATCTTTGTGTCAGCACATGCCATCCATCCCAATCAAACTCACTCATGCCATCTTCAATACTGATGATTGGATATTTGTCACACCATGTAGCTAGATAATCAGTAAATTGCTCGCCTGATAAAGACAAATTTTCAGAAGCAAGATGGTACTTACCATCTTTATAAAATTCAGTGCTTGCACAATCAAGTCCAAGATACACATCACGGCCAGGCTCATATCCTGCCTGAGAAATTGCTTCCATAATCATCTGTATTGCAGATTCATTAGATGGAAGGTTTGGTGCAAAACCACCTTCGTCACCCACGGTCGTTGAGAATCCTTTTTTACTGAGTGTTTTTTTAAGAGATTGAAAAACTTCTGCGCCACATCGTATAGCTTCTCTAAATGTGAGTCTTCCTGCTGGGATAATCATAAACTCTTGCATATCAACATTATTGTCTGCATGCGCGCCGCCATTAATTACATTCATCATAGGTGTAGGTAATTGCATGGGGCTTGAGCCACCAAGATAACGGTAAAGAGGTACATTAGAGTTTTTGGCTGCAGCTACAGCGGATGCCATTGAAACCGCTAGAATCGCATTAGCACCTAATCGACCTTTGTTGTCAGTTCCATCTAATTCAATCATGGTTTGATCAATCAATGTTTGATCATCCACATCAAGACCTATTACAGCTTTCGCAATTTCTGTATTGACATGCTTCACTGCATTTAAAACGCCTTTTCCAAAATAACGTTTTGCATCGCCATCACGAAGCTCGATTGCTTCTTTACTTCCTGTGGAAGCGCCTGATGGCACCATTGCTCTTCCCATTACACCAGAATCTAAAAAAACATCGGCTTCAATGGTTGGATTTCCCCTCGAATCGATAATCTCTCGAGCAACGATTTGTTTCACAAAACTCATTCTTATTCCTTCTTTTGCAGTGAATTATTTAAGACATTTCAATGAAGCCTGCTTTTTTAACTGATCTATCAATTTCAGCTAATACTTCAAGCAGCGCTTTCATTTTTTTAAGTGGCCACGCATTAGGACCATCAGATAATGCTTCTTTTGGATTTGGGTGTGTTTCCATAAAAATACCTGCGATACCACTTGCCACAGCAGCTCTTGCCAGGACAGGGACAAACTCACTTTGGCCACCGCTTTTATCCCCCTGCCCCCCAGGTTGCTGCACTGAATGCGTTGCATCAAAAACAACTGGGCAATTTGTTTCTCGCATAATAGATAAACTTCTCATATCTGAGACAAGCGTGTTGTAACCAAAAGATGCGCCTCGCTCACAAACCATAATATTATCTAGGCCACCATTCGCTTCTTTCGCTTTTGTGACCACTTGCCTCATATCACCTGGCGCTAAGAATTGGCCTTTCTTAATATTTACAGGCTTGCCTGAAGTTGCAACAGCATTAATAAAATCTGTTTGTCGGCATAAAAAGGCAGGTGTTTGGAGTACGTCCACAACACTTGCAACTTGTTCCACTTGAAATTGATCATGCACATCCGTTAAAACTGGCACACCAATTTGTTTTTTCACTTCAGATAAAATTCTTAAACCTTCATCAATACCAAAACCTCTAAAGGTTTTATTTGAACTTCGGTTAGCCTTATCAAACGAGGATTTAAATATAAATGGGATATTGAGTGCTGCAGTAATTTCTTTTAATTGGCCTGCCACATCTAAAGTCATCCCTTCAGACTCGATGACACATGGTCCAGCAATTAAGAATAATGGGTGATTTAATCCAACATCAAAGTTGCATAATTTCATGGTGCGCTTCCTTTAGACTGTTTATGTTTAAGCGCAGCTTGAATATAGGCTTTGAATAATGGATGGCCTGTTCTTGGGTTGGAAGTAAACTCTGGATGGAACTGACATCCAATAAACCAAGGATGCTGATCTTGTGGTAATTCTATAATTTCACAGAGCTGCTCAAAAGGCGTTCTGGCTGAAATCGTCAACCCTGCTTTGATCAATTGATCTAAATAATGATTATTTACTTCGTAACGATGACGATGTCGTTCGTTCACTTCAGACCCATAAATCTTATGCGCTAAAGTACCAGATTCAATTGGACACTTCTGAGCGCCTAATCTCATTGTGCCACCTAATTCTGATGAATCATCTCTTTTCTCAATCGCACCTTCAGATGATTTCCATTCCGTAATTAATCCAATAACTTGATGTTCAGCATCCTGATCAAATTCGGTGCTGTTTGCATTTTTTAGCATAGCTTTATGTCTTGCAAATTCAATCACAGCAAGTTGCATACCCAAACAAATACCTAAGTATGGAATCTTATTTTCTCGTGCAAATTGAATGGCTTTAATTTTGCCTTCAGTGCCTCGCTTACCAAAACCACCGGGCACTAAAATCGCATCCATATTGGCTAATGGCTTAGTGCCACTTTTTTCAATTTCTTCTGAATCAAGATAATGAATTTTTATTTTTGATGATGTATGAATACCAGCGTGTATTAATGCTTCTGTGAGAGATTTATAAGACTCAGTGAGGTCTACATATTTACCCACGAATGCAATGTCGATATCATGTTTACTGTTTTTAAGTGCGTCTGTAATTTTTTCCCAACTCGATAGGTCTGCAGGCTTGGCTAGAATATTTAATTTGTGGCAAACAATTTCATCAATCATTTGCTGATGCAACAAACTTGGTATTTTGTAAATGGAATCTGAATCAACGGATGAGATCACAGCCTCAGGTGCAACATTTGTAAATAACGCTATTTTTTTTCTTTCTTCATCAGGAATAGCTCGATCTGCTCTACAAATTAAAATATCTGGTTGAATACCAATCTCTCTTAACTCTTTCACCGAATGCTGGGTTGGCTTTGTTTTTAATTCGCCTGCTGTTGAAATATAAGGAAGTAAAGTGAGATGGATGAAGCAGGCATTTTCGCGGCCTTCTTCAAATCCAATTTGGCGAATAGCTTCTAGAAATGGCAGTGACTCAATGTCACCTACCGTGCCTCCAACTTCAACGATGGCCACATCGGCTCCATTAGAGCCATTTTTAATGTGTAATTTTATTTCATCTGTTATGTGCGGGATGACCTGAACGGTCTTACCTAAGTATTCACCACGGCGCTCTTTGCGAATCACGCTGTCGTAAATTTGGCCTGTCGTAAAATTATTTTTCTTGCCCATGCGTGCTGAGATAAAGCGCTCGTAATGACCAAGGTCAAGATCAGTCTCTGCGCCATCATCTGTCACAAAGACTTCGCCATGCTGGAATGGGCTCATCGTACCAGGGTCAACGTTAATATAAGGATCGAGTTTGAGCATCGTCACTTTGATGCCTCGTGACTCTAAGATTGCCCCGAGACTAGCTGCTGCGATACCTTTACCTAAGGAAGAAACGACACCGCCAGTAACAAACACGTATTTGGTCATGGAAAGGCTTTTAAATAATTGCTGACGGGAGTCTATTTTACTTTAAAGCTATGTGTCTCACAATTGAAGTTTGAGGTTTCTCAAATAGGGAAAGGGATTTCAACGTTTTTTATCTTAATCATCGAGAAAATAGACTTTCTTTAAATGGATAAAATATTAAGCTGTCAACCCGTTTTGATAAAAAAACATCTCCACAAAATCTGTGGATAACTTTGTGGATAAAGATGTCATAAATTTATAACTCTTGAATTTATAAGGTTTTTTTTGAATCGCTTATTTTTTAAGCTAAATAAAATTTCTTTAAAATCAATGACTTAACTTATGTCCCTAATTCCATTAGGATTTTTGGTCACACTTAATGTAAATTCTCAGCAGATGTGCATAACTGCACTATTTTAGGGAGTGCATCAAGCGTATTTTGATGCGACGTCTCCATCACAGAGGTTAAATTCATGCCTCGTAATTCGGCAAAAAAAGTGGCGATCTGGCGTAATTCTCCAGGCGTGTTTCTTACTTTATGTCCTAACCAAGACGGAGGAATATCGGGCGCGTCTGTCTCTAGCACAATAGACTCTATAGGTAATGATTTAGCTAGCGCTTGAATATGTGTCGCCCTGGGATAAGTCATTGCCCCGCCAAAGCCTAATTTAAAACCTAACTCAATAAAAGTTTCTGCTTGTTGCATGCTGCCATTAAAAGCATGGGCAATACCACCTATCACTGGGTAGCGCCTTAAATTTTTAAGCACATCATCAATCGCATGTCTCACATGCATAATGACAGGCAAATCAAATGCAGCTGCTAATTTTAATTGAGCTACAAAAATTTCTTCTTGAAGTGTTTTGTTATCTTTAGTTACAAAGAAATCTAAACCAATCTCACCTACTGCAACTGGTTCATGCGTTTTTAAATAAGCTTCTAGTGTATCTAAATCGCCATCCCTCATATCACTAATATACATAGGATGAAAACCTAGCGCATAAAAACAATTGGGAAATTTTTTTCTAAGCTCGATGACATCATCAAAACTTTTTCGATTGACTGCAGGAATAATAATTTTCTCAACACCATGATGAAGCGCATGTTTAATAATCGCTTCTTGCTCATGACTAAACTCTAATGCATCTAAATGACAGTGGCTATCGATGAGCATTCTGAATAATTACTTTAATTTAAATCGCATTCTTAAATCTTGACCAACCCAGCGATGATCTAAAAGTGTTGTGGTAATTTTATTTTCTAAGTTTTCATAAGCAGGTAGTGTAAACATACCCTTAGCTTCTGAACCTAAAATCACAGGCGCATAATAAATCATGAGTTCGTCAATTAAATTTGCTTTTAAGAACGCACCATTAAGACCTTCACCCGCTTCAATCCAGACTTCATTCACTTCTCTTTTTGCAAGTTCTTTAAGAAGAGATGCCAAATCAACTTTGCCGCTATCGTCTAATTGAATACATTCAACACCTAAGGCTTTTAATTGTGGTAATTTTTTTTGTTTATCATTTGCATAAGCGATAAGCAAAGGTTTTTCATGGAGTATGTTTGCCTCTAAGGGAATATTTAATTCTGAATCTACAACCACACGTAAGGGTTGACGTGCATGCTCGTAGAGTCGCACGGACAGTTTTGGATTATCATGCACCACAGTGCCTATCCCTGTAATAATTGCACAGGAAGAAGCACGCCAGTATTGAACATCTGCTCTCGCTGCGTCGCCCGTAATCCACTGGCTTTTACCGTTATGAAGTGCAGTCTTACCATCTAACGACACTGCAAGCTTCGCTCTTACATAAGGTAATTGCTTTGTCATGCGAGAAATAAAACCCATATTTAATAATTGAGCTTGGGCTTCCATCACACCTAATTCAACTTCAATGTGCGTATCTTTTAACTTTTGAATACCTCGACCTGAAACTATGGGGTTAGGATCTTGCATAGCAATAAATACTTTTTTAACTTTAGCTTTAATTAATGCATCTACACAGGGAGGCGTTTTACCAGTATGCGAACAAGGTTCTAATGTGACATATACATCACTGCCTTCTGACTGACTGCCTGCTTCTTTTAATGCAATCACTTCAGCGTGAGACTCACCTGCCCTCTCGTGAAAGCCTCGACCTACAATTTCATTATCTTGAACGATGACACAACCGACTCTTGGATTGGGCGATGTTGTGAATAAAGCTTTTTCTGCAAGCCTCAAAGCTTCACTCATGAAAAATTGAGGTGAATGTGAATTCATTTAATCGAGATCGCGGATAACATCATGGAAATCTTCAACATCTGAAAAACTTCTATAGACGGATGCGAATCGAATGTAAGCTACCTTATCCATTTTTTTTAATTCATGCATAACGTTTTCACCCAGCTCTCTTGCGGTGATTTCTTTCTCACCATAAGCTAAAACTTTTTGAATGATACGTTCAATAGCTTGCTCTATATATTCAACAGGTACTGGGCGTTTATGAAGTGCGCGGCTAAATGATTGGTGAAGTTTGTCTCGACTAAAATCTTCGCGCTTACCATTTTGCTTCACAACTTGAGGAAGTGTGAGCTCAACTGACTCGTAAGTTGTAAAACGTTTATCACATTCTGCACAACGACGACGACGACGAATTGAATTACCTTCATCGTTAACTCTTGAGTCAACGACTTGGGTATCATCAGTTCCGCAGAATGGGCA
Source organism: Candidatus Methylopumilus sp. (assembly GCA_026399645.1). GTDB lineage: Bacteria > Pseudomonadota > Gammaproteobacteria > Burkholderiales > Methylophilaceae > Methylopumilus. Next base: position 6,313 of record JAPLQN010000075.1, read on the forward strand.
TTTCACTTAGAGTGTTTAAATCTGAAATTAAGACCCATAGACTGGGAATTGAGCAGTTAAAGTAACTACCTTGGCTTTGGTATCGTTAATGACTTTTTCGCTCGTGGGATTATCGAGGATGTCAGCAATCATGTGCGCTACCATGTCGGCTTCTTTTTCTTTAAAACCACGTGTTGTAATTGCTGGTGATCCAATACGAATCCCTGAAGTCACAAAAGGACTTTCTGGATCGTTAGGAATTGAATTTTTGTTGACCGTGATATGAGCTTGCCCCAAAAGAATATCTGCGGCTTTTCCGGTTAAACCCTTAGGTCTTAAATCAACTAAAAAGACATGTGACTCAGTGCGGCCAGAAATAATTCGTACGCCACGTTTACTTAATGACTCGGCCATCGTTTGTGCATTTTTAATCACTTGTGTTTGATATGCTTTGAATTCTGGTTTTAATGCTTCTAGGAAAGCTACTGCCTTAGCTGCAATCACATGCATCAAAGGTCCACCTTGAATACCAGGGAACACAAAACTATTAATGCTTTTTTCAAATTCAGCTTTCGCTAAAATAATACCGCCACGAGGGCCTCTTAAAGTTTTATGTGTGGTGGATGTTACAAAATCTGCATAAGGAACTGGGCTAGGATAAACGCCTGCAGCAATCAGTCCTGAGTAGTGCGCCATATCAACCATAAAATAGGCACCCACTTTTTTAGCAATGTGCGACATACGCTCCCAATCAAAACGCAAGGCATAAGCTGAAGCACCGC
>JAPLQN010000016.1 GCA_026399645.1 Candidatus Methylopumilus sp.
GTGGATTCCATCCTGCCGGCTTCCATCCTGATGGTGGCACTCTATAGCCTAGAGAGCCTGAAATCATAAAAATAGTATAAATAATGGCCAAAACTACGAATGTTTGCCAAATTCCAGGCTGAGTCATCCCGTTAGTGTTTGTAGAAAATTTTGTCATTAACATTATGGCGAGGGGGGAGCCAATCATGGCGCCTCCTCCAAAACCCATAATCGCCATGCCAGTGGCCATACCTCTTTTATCCGGAAACCATTTAATTAGAGTAGAGACGGGGGAAATGTATCCTAAGCCTAAACCTATCCCACCAATGACCCCACTCCCTAGCCACATCATCCAAAGCTGATGCGTATATATACCAAATGCGGAAAGCAACAATCCACCACACCAGCATAATGTAGACACAAGCCCGGCTTTTCTGGGGCCCGCTCGCTCTAACCAACTTCCCCAAAAAGCTGCTGAGCAGCCTAAAAGAACAAAGAACAAGGTGTACATCCACCCTAAATCAAATTGAGTCCAGTTACAGTCTGTCGCAGTTAAAGCTCGAAGTGTTCCATGAAGTTTATCTGCAAAGGTTGCTGCCCCAGCAGAGCATGCAGCTAAAGCCTTGCCATCCTGACCTATTAAGGCATTCCCTAAAGGCTTCCAAAAAACACTGAATCCATAGGCCATACCAATTGAAAGATGAATAGCTAATGCTGCGGGCGGAACCAGCCAACGATTATAAGAAGCCTTAGCAGTGATATATTCTTTTGAAAAAAAACTTGGCATACACATTCTCCGAAAATCAACATTTCAATATTAAATTATTTTTTAAAAAAACATCTTATTCTTTGTAAACTATATATTGTCATTAAAATGTCATACAAATGTCATACGATCATTACCAATCCATTAATATAAGCAACTATGAAAGCCAATATACTGATCGTTGAAGATGAAAGCCCAATTCTTGAGCTTTTGGCACTTAATATCTCTCAGGCTGGCTATAACCCTCTAAGAGCTATAAGTGCTGAACATGCAGAAAAACTGATTAACGAAGCACTTCCCGATATTATCTTGCTCGACTGGATGTTGCCCGGTATGTCAGGTATCGATTTTGCAAAAAAATTACGTAGCAATGCTTTAACTAAAACAATCCCTATTATTATGTTAACAGCACGAAGTGATGAATTAGATAAAGTTAAAGGTTTAGAAGTTGGTGCTGATGACTATATTACAAAGCCTTTTAGCCCTAGAGAACTTAATGCTCGAATCAAGGCTGTGCTTAGAAGAAAAGCACCCGAACTTACTGAAGATATCTTAAAAATTAATGGCCTAGAATTAAATCCTGTATCACATCGCGTTACCGGAAACAATAAACCACTGGAAATGGGTCCAACAGAATTTAGATTGCTTCATTTTTTTATGAGTAACCCTGAAAGAGTTTATTCAAGAAGTCAATTATTGGATAAAGTTTGGGGAAGTCAAATTTTTATTGAGGATAGAACGGTGGATGTTCATATTCGAAGATTGAGAAACATTCTTACTCAATCTCAGCATGAAAATTTAATCCAAACTGTTCGAGGCTCAGGCTACAGACTCTCTACAAAATAGAATTTACCTAGATCACTTTAAGCATTACTCGCTATAATACTTGAACGTTTTTAGCGAGAGAAAACATTGCAAGATATCCGTTGGAATACTTTTTGGGTTTTATTATTTGTATCCTTTTTATCTCTTATTGTCTGGGGATTTAAAAGCTTAGAAGTTGCTTCATTGTTTTTTATCTTATGCCTCTCTATCTATTTATTTTCTCATGTTTATTGGATTTACCGTCTAAACAAATGGCTTAAAAATCCAAACCTATCAACCATCCCCAATGGATCAGGTATCTGGGAAGAAATATTTGCCATACTCTATCGAGAGTATAGAAAACAAAAGAGAAGCAAATCTGAACTAACCACAACACTTGGCAGATTTATGACGGCAGCAGAAGCCATTCCTGACGGCATTGTAGCTCTAAATCAAAATAATGAAATTGAGTGGTGTAACAAACCTTCAGAAAAAATGCTTGGTATTAATTTATCCAAAGATATTAATCAGCCTATTAACTACTTATTGCGCGAAACTAGTTTTACTGAGTACCTCGATTCCAATAAATATAATGACTCGCTTAAATTAATTTCTTGGCGCAATACAAGTAGATCATTCGAAATACTTCTGGTACCTTTTGGTGCGAGTCAAAAACTTCTTATTTGCAGAGACATTACACAAATTGAAAAAAATGATTCTATTAAGCGTGATTTTATTGCGAATGTTTCTCATGAGTTAAAAACGCCACTAACCGTCATCGTTGGATTTTTAGAAACACTTTCAAATATGAAAAATGAATTCAATGAAAAAACTTACTCTTATCTTCAAATGATGCTTGAACAATCAGATCGAATGAAGAAGCTAGTTGAGGACTTACTTCAGCTTTCATCGATAGAATCGAACGCAGCACCTGCTGAAAAAAAAGAAATAGATATGCACCATCTCTTCAGGAACCTAAAGAAGGATTCAGATTTGATATCTGGCAAATTACACACAATTGATATGTCGATAAAAAAAAATATTACTTTATTAGGGTATGAAAAAGAAATATATAGTGCATTTCTGAATCTGGTAAGTAATGCTATACGCTACACAAAAAAAGGTGGGCTGATTAATATTATATGGGATGTGAAGAATCAAAAGCCTTATTTTGAAGTACAAGATTCTGGTATAGGCATTGATGAGAGGCTAATTCCAAGACTTACAGAGCGCTTTTATAGAATTAATGCTGATCGAAGCAGGAATACAGGGGGTACTGGATTAGGGCTATCTATCGTAAAACATATTTGTATTCGACATCAGGCAGAAATAGAAATTACAAGTCAAGTAGGTAAAGGGAGCCAATTTAAAATTATTTTCCCACAGGAAAGACTATCTCTTAAGAAATGAAGAAGAAAATGAATAAATTATATTATCTCTTTTTTTGTTTGATATTTTTAGCATCCCTTCCCATTTCACAGGCAAAAGAAATTGTTGAACCAGATAGGCAGTCTGCAAGGCAGCTTGGGAAAACGGATTTTGACCGTATGGCTGACCATGAGATCAGAGAAAATATTCAAAGTTTAAAAACTCTCATGGTTAAGCTTTACAAAAGGAATCCTTCTGAATTAAAAAAAAGTACGTCTGAAGATCCTGAAAAAATGGTGAATTGGGTATTTAATGGAAATCATAATTGGAATTTCGAAGCTATTAATAATGCTCAAGGCACTGATGCTATGTACTTAACGTTTAGCGAAGACTACAAAGGCGACAAAGTACTCCCATTTATTGTGGGTATTTACACTATGCTTATCAAAGCTCATGGAGGTAAAAAAGAATTTTATTTATTCGACTCTGTTGACCCTCAGCTTTTGTATAATGCCTCTCGTAATATTGAAACAGCTGTTTGGAAACTCTCTAACGCCAAAGACAGTTCCGGTAAATCCTTTTTGTTAGCGAATGAAATAAATGAAAAAGAAAGTAATTTATCTTTTGAAAGAGAGTTTGGAAAAATTATTGGTAGAACAGATTTTCTAGCTTTTACATTATCTGAAAAAACTGAGCGAAGTATTACGCGAATTATTCAAAATGTTGCGACTGGCTTATTCATACCTATTTAAACTACAAAAGTATTTTCTCAATGCCGCCTTTAGTAGAGCTCTCTACAAAGTTTTGCATCCAATTTGCACCCAGTAAATTCTTGGCTAATTCAACCACAATATAGTCTGCTGTTGTATTTGTTTCTTCTCCATAACGCGCCAATCCCTGTAAGCAAGAAGGGCAGGAAGTAAGAATTTTGACTTCGCCAAATGAATCTGGTTGATCAATACTTATTTTTTGAATCCCTTTTTCAATTTCTTCTTGTTTTCTTTTTTTGACCTGAGTCGCAATGTCCGGCCTACCTATAGCAAAAGTTCCAGACTCTCCACAACAACGATCATTCAAAGGTACACTTGTATTCATTAATGCATTCGCAACTTGAGAAGGCGCATATGTTTTCATTGGACTATGGCAAGGATCATGGTACATATATCTAGTACCTGAAACACCTTCCATTTTTACTCCTTTTTCCATGAGATATTCATGAATATCTAATAATCTGCAGCCAGGAAATATTTTTTCAAATTCATATTTTTGTAACTGATCCATACAAGTTCCGCAAGAAACAATCACTGTTTTAATATCTAGATAGTTTAGTGTATTCGCTACTCTATGGAACTGCACACGATTATCAGAAGTTATTTTTTGACCTTTATCATGGTTGCCAGTTGAGGTCTGAGGATAGCCACAACATAAGTAGCCTGGCGGAAGAACGGTAATTGCACCAACCTCATATAACATTGCTTGAGTTGCTAATCCTACTTGTGAGAAAAGTCTTTCAGAACCACATCCGGGGAAATAAAAAACTGCGTCAGAATCTTCATTAATCTTTTCTAGATTTCTTATGACTGGAATGACTTTATCATCTTCGATGCCAAGAAGCGCTCTAGAGGTTTTAGTTGGCATATTTTTAGGCATTGGTCGATTTAAGAAATGAATAATTTGAGACTTGATCGGCGCTTTACCAGTAGTTGAAGGTGGATTATTTTTGAAAAAATTAATAGTGCCGAGTTTTTTTAATAATTGATGGCCAGCTTGTTGAACTTTGTATCCAACATCGACCATTAAAGTTCTCATAATTTTAATGGTGACCGGATCTTTCATATTCAGATACCTCACCGCTAATGCTGTGCCTGGGCTAAAGTGACGCTTACCCTGCTCCCTTAAGAAATTTCTCATAGCGATAGATACTTCACCAAAATCGATATCTACTGGGCAAGGATTAAGACATTTGTGGCAAACAGTGCAATGATCAGCAACATCGTTAAATTCATCGAAATGCTTAATCGAAATACCACGTCTTGTTTGTTCTTCGTACAAAAATGCTTCTATGAGCAATGAAGTCGCTAAAATTTTATTTCTTGGGCTATAAAGTAAATTAGACCTAGGCACGTGTGTCGTGCACACAGGCTTACATTTACCACAACGTAAACAGTCACTGATTGAATCTGCTATTTCTCCAATAGCAGATTGTTCCATGATGATAGATTCTTGCTCTAACAATCCAAAGCTTGGTGTATAAGCATTCTCTAAGCCAGAACCTGGAAGCAATTTACCTTTATTAAAATGTCCAAAGGGATCTACTTTATTTTTATATTTCTCAAAGGCTTGAATTGTACCTTCATCTAAAAATTCCATTTTTGTAATACCAATGCCATGTTCACCAGAAATAACACCATTGAGACTTTTAGCAAGGCTCATGACTCTTACGACAGAGTCGCGCGCTTCTTGCATCATTTGATAATCATCAGAATTAACAGGAATATTGGTATGCACATTACCATCACCGGCATGCATATGGAGCGCTATAAACACTCTACTCTTTAGGGTGTTTTTATGAATTTGATCTAGTTTTAGTAAAAAGCTTTTAAACTCTCTTCCGATAAAAATTTCATGGAGAGGGTCTTTGAGTTCTTTTTTCCAAGAAATTCTTAACTCATAAGACTGAAGTGCTCTAAATATACTTTCATATTTCCCTTCAATATCATTATTTCTTTCAAGCAGCGTTGAAGGTGGGCTATCAAGATTGTCCAGCATCTGGCCCCATTTTTCTCTTAACCCATGAATCAAATCAATACTCATTTTTTGCTTCACTTGGGTTAATTCTGGATCAGAGTTTAATCCTTCTTCTTCATAAATAAATTTATCATGCTCAATGAAAGTTTCTAATTCATCTAAAAGTTTTAATTTATTTTTAATTGAAAGCTCGATATTAATTCTTTCAATACCATCGGAGTATTCTCCAAGCTTAGGAAGAGGAATCACAACATCTTCATTGATCTTAAATGCATTTGTATGTTTTGCAATTGCAGCTGTTCTTGCGCGATCAAGCCAAAAACGTTTTCTAGCGTCTGCTGAAACTGCTATAAAACCTTCACCATTTCTTGAATTAGCTATTTGCACAATTTGAGAGGCTGACAACCCTACAGCATCTTCATCATCACTTGCAATGTCTGCGATTAAAACCATGCGAGGACGTTCTTGTCTTGCAGCTTTGGTGCTATACCCAACAGCTTTAATATAGCGCTCATCCATATGCTCTAATCCCGCCAAGAGCGTACTATCTGATTGATCTAAATAATCCTTAATTTCTACAATTGCGGGAACAGAATGGGAGACAGTGCCAAAAAATTCTAAACAAACAGTTCTTACATACTTAGGCATCTTATGCAGAATGAAAGTGCCAGATGTGATGAGTCCATCACAACCTTCTTTTTGAACGCCAGGAAGTCCACTCAAAAATTTATCGGTTACATCTTTTCCTAATCCAATTTTTCTAAAACTACTTCCAGGTATTTCTAAAACCTCTGGCTCTGCAATTAATTCTTTGCCATCAGGCTTATATCGACTAATTTTAAAACGCACCAAATCTACATAGTGAATTTTGCCAAGATTATGATCTAATCTCTCGATCTCAACCCAGTTGCCATCAGGGTCAACCATTTTCCAAGAAGCTAGGTTATCTAGAGCTGTACCCCAAAGTACTGCTTTCTTACCACCAGCATTCACTGCAATATTTCCACCAATGCAAGATGCATCTGCTGATGTCGGATCGCAAGCAAATTCAAGTCCACTATTCGTTGCCATTTCCATAGCGCGTCTTGTAACAACCCCTGCACCGCATCTCACAACAGGCACACGCTCACTGACGCCAGGCAAATTTTGATATTCAACATTGCTTATATCATCAAGTTTTTCGGTATTAATGACAGCTGAGAATGAGGTGAGTGGAATAGCCCCGCCGGTATACCCTGTACCTCCCCCTCGAGGAATAATGGTTAACTCAAGGTCGATACACGCTTTAACAATTTGCGCCATCTCTTCTTCGCGATCTGGGTTAATTACAACGAATGGGTATTCAACTCTCCAGTCCGTTGCATCAGTCACATGAGATACTCTTGCTAATCCATCAAATTGAATATTATCTTTTTTGGTGATTTTTTTTAATTTAGAAAAAATTTTTCTTCTAAATTTTTTGACCAACTTGAAATCGTTTTCAAAAGTCTTAACTGCCTTATAAGCTGCTTCAGAAAGCTCCATGACTTTAGCATTGCCAGAACTTCGCTCGCCGATCGAATGGATACGATGATACATAGCATCCACTAATGCTTTAAGTCGCTTCGGATTTTCTAAAAGATCATCTTGAAGATAAGGATTTCTATTAACTACCCATAAATCACCGAGCACCTCGAAAAGCATCCGAGCAGATCGACCTGTTTTTCTCTCGTCTCTCAATTCATTCAGGATATTCCATATATTTTCTCCCAAGAATCGAATGACGATTTCTCGGTCTGAAAACGAAGTATAGTTATAGGGTATTTCACGCAATCGACTGATTGGAAATGGTTGAGTTTTAAAAATAGATTTGAGTATTGGGGCGTTCATTTAAATATATTTAATTTATCCGTCAGCATATCATGGAGCAGAATTGCTAACAACGTTATAACCCAAAGGGTTATTGAACTTTAGGCGAAAAATTCAGTTAAAATGTGAATTCAATTTACTCAGTTTAAAGAGCCTGATTTTTTTCTATTTATGAACCCAATACCTTTGACAAAGTTCAGATTAATTTCTCAAATGCCCCCAAAATGCTCTGGATAAAAACTCTTCATATTATATTTATGGTGACCTGGTTTGCTGGCCTTTTTTATTTGCCAAGACTCTTTGTTTACCACGCCATGAGTAAAGATAAAATTAGCCATGAAAGATTCAAAGTTATGGAAAGAAAGCTTTTTTTCGGGATCATGACACCCGGCGCTTTTTTAACGATACTTTTGGGAGTATGGCTTTGGGGTCTTTATGGTGTCACTGAACAATGGCTTCAAATTAAAATAGGCCTCGTAATCTTATTGATGGCTTATCACTACCTATGCTTTAAACATCTTATTGATTTTAAAAACAATAAAAATAAGCATAGTCATATTTATTTTCGATGGTTTAATGAGGTGCCTGTAATAGCTCTTGTTGCCATCATTTACTTAGTCGAATTTAAACCAGCATGAGTATACTCATCTGCGGCTCTATGGCTTTCGATACCATTATGGTATTCAAAGACCAATTTAAAAACCACATCCTACCTGAAAGTATTCATAAATTAAGTGTGGCTTTTTATGTGCCAGAACTTAGAAAAGAATTTGGCGGCACTGCAGGAAATATTGCATACAATCTTAAGCTTCTCGATGAAAACCCAGTCATTATGGCAACAGTAGGTAACGACTTTTCAGTTTATTTTGACTGGCTTAATCAAAATGGAATTGATGCTTCATATATCAAGGAAATTAAAAGTCTGTATACAGCGCAAGCATACATTACGACTGATCTAAGTGACAATCAAATTACAGCTTTTCATCCAGGCGCCATGGTGGAATCTCACCAGAACAAAATTAAAGAAGTGAAAGATGTATGTTTGGCGATCATTGCGCCAGATGGTAAAGATGGCATGATGAATCACGCTAAAGAATGTAAGGCGCTTAATATTCCCTTTATGTTCGACCCTGGACAGGGATTGCCAATGTTTAATTGTGAAGAGCTTTTAAAATTTATTGATGATGCTACATATATTGCAGTGAACGACTACGAAGCAACTCTCTTGTGTGAAAAAACCTCTCTTTCTATAGAGGAAATTTCTAAAAAAGTAGAGGCGTTAATTGTGACTATGGGTGGAGAAGGTTCAACTATTTATGCTGACCATAAAACATATAATATCAAAGCCATTATGGTTGAATCGACTATTGATCCGACAGGATGTGGCGACGCCTATCGCGCAGGCCTTCTATATGGTATTTCAAAGAAATGGGATTGGCAATCTACTGGTCGATTAGCTTCTGTAATGGGTGCAATTAAAATTCAAAATCAAGGTGGGCAGAATCATCGTCCAACTCGTGACGATATTGAAACACTTTATACAAAAAAATTAATCGAAGAAAATAATTAATTAGATATCTTTTGAATTAGCTTTTACAGAAAACACTGTCTTATCATCAAGCCTGATGGCTGTTAAAGCTCTTCCCCAAACACAGCCTGTATCAATGGAATAAATATCTCCTCTTGTAACAAGGCCGAGAGCTGACCAATGGCCAAAAATAATAATATTATCTTTAGTTTTTCTTTTAGGAAAATCAAACCAGGCTTTTAATTTTTTAGGCATATTTTTAAGTTCACCTTTATAGGTAAAATCAATAGCTCCGTCTGAAGACAAAGCCCTCAACCTCGTAGTCGCATTAATGATAATTCTGGCTTTATCATTTTTACTTAAAGCGCTAGACCATTTATCTGGCTTATTGCCATATATGGAAGATAAAAATTCTACGTATTTTTTACTGCGGAGTTGTGCGCTTACTTCTTTTGAGAATTTTAGAGCGTCCTTAACGGTCCACTGGGGCATCACACCCGCATGAACCATTAAGTGTTTTTTTTCGTAATGGGCTAACGGGAGGGATCGCAACCATTTAAAGAGTAGATCTGAATCTTTTGCTTTAAGAAGGCGAGATAAAGTATCTTCATCATCCGGCTCAATAACCTTATATTTGATTGCTAATGCGTGAAGATCATGATTGCCTAAAACAGCGGTCACTGACGATTTATTTTTATAGCACCATCTCAATATTTCCAGCGATCCATTGCCACGATTAATCAAGTCACCCACGAGCCAAAGTTGATCTCTGCCGCGTTTAAATTTAATTATTTTTAGAAGGTCTAGAAAAGAATGGTAGCAACCTTGGATATCGCCAATTGCGTAAATTGCCATGAATAATTATTTTTTAAAGTTAGCACCTGATGAATTCGTCATATATAAGACTGCACTTGCAACTTCATTGTCAGACAGAGATGCATTGCCCCCTTTTGCTGGCATAGAGCGAATTCCTTTAATGGCATGCTGAACAAGTGTTTCATAACCTTGAGCTATTCTTGGAGCCCAAGTTTGCACATCACCAAGTTTTGGAGAATTTAATATACCAGCTTGATGGCACGTTAAACAAACAGCTTTATAGACTTCCTCTCCCGATTTACCCCCTGAAACTCCCCCTTGAGCAACTGCCTGAGCTAATTCTACCTTTGCAACTGGCTGAATATTTTCTTTAATTTTACTTTCTACCATGACATTAGAGCCGGTAGTACTCTGAAAATCATAGGTTATGAATGAAATGAATAAAATTCCCCCTACGACTGCTCCGACAATAATTGCCATCAACTCAAATAAAACATATTTTTCTTTTTCTAAACTCATTTAACTATCCTTTTGTAATCTTAATAAAGAGTAAATTTAAAATAATGGTCAATTAGCATCGCAGAAAAAATTAGGCTTAAATAAATAATAGAATATCTAAATGTTTTCATGGACAACGTATCTGAGTAATTTTTAAATAGCATAATTACATAATACAAGAAAACAGCATTTAGAATAGTGGCACAAATTAAATAAATAAGCCCACTCATGCCAAGACTAAATGGCGCCATAGTGACAATAATCAAAATGATTGTATATAGAACAATTTGTAACAATGTAAAAGATTCGCCGTGCGTGACAGGCAGCATTGGTATACCTACTTTTGCATAATCATTTCTCCGATAAAGTGCTAATGCCCAAAAATGAGGTGGCGTCCAGCAGAAAATAATTAAAAATAGTATTAGCGCTTCCGGTCCAACAGTATTGTTAACCGCTGCCCACCCTAAAATCGGGGGCATAGCTCCAGAAGCACCACCAATAACAATATTCATGGGCGTAGCAGGTTTGAGGAAAATTGTGTAAATGACGGAGTAAGAGAAAAATGTTGCAAGAGTAAGCCACATTGTTAGGGAGTTCACATAATAATAAAGAATGGCTAATCCAACACCCCCCAAAATACTTGCATAAACTGCAGTGTGTTCGGATGACAATTGTCCTGTTCCTATAGGCCTTCCTTTTGTTCTTGCCATTACTGCATCTATTTTTTGTTCAATTAAGCAATTAAAAGCTGCTGCTGCACACGAGACAAAACCAATGCCCAGAATAGAACTTAGTAATATATTAAATGGCATCATGCCGGGGGTAGATAAAAACATTCCAATTACAGCAGTAAAAACAATAAGAGAATTAACTCGCAACTTACAAAGAACTAAAAAATTCTTTAAATCAATCCGAAGATTCAAAGTATTTTTTTTAAGAAGCCAAAGCATATTGTTTTTTAATTTTTGCATTTATTATTGTCATTATGACAACCAGTAAAGCTGCTGTGAGATTATGACTAACAGCTAAGACCATTGGAAGATGAAGAGTCAAGTTAGCAACTCCTATAATAAATTGGGCTGCTAATACAGTTAATAAGAGCATCGCCTCAAATCTCAATTTTTTATATTTCATTAATGCATATGATAAATAGCCAAAATAAATAACTAAAGTTATAGCGCCTATTCTGTGTATCCACTGAATTGCTTGTAAAGCATTAAGACTGATTGGAGCCCCTTCAGAAGTTTGACCTAAATCTCTAAAAATATTAAACGCATTCTTAAAGTCCATATCAGGGATCCATTCACCATGGCAGGTTGGAAAATCTGTGCAAGCAAGGCCAGCATAATTAGTGCTAGTCCAGCCACCCAAAAAGATTTGCATAAAAATCAAAATAAGGCCAAACCTTGCCATATAAAAAATTATGCTTTTCTTTAGAATTAATTTTGAATTTTCGTTGTAATGTTCGTAACTTATATATGTAAGTAAAGCTAAAGTTGTCATACCGCCTATTAAATGTGCACTTACAATAATAGGCTTTAATAAGAGTGTAACTGTAAGCATTCCTAACATAGCTTGAAAAAATACAATCCCCAGAAGGCTGAAAGGAACAAGAATGCTCACTTTTAGAGATTTTTTATTTTTAAAAGCTAAATACCCAATTGTTAAAATTAAAAGTCCCAATAGGCCTGCCACATATCTATGAACCATCTCTTTCCAAGCCTTGTCATTTTCTATAACTTGACCTGGAAAAGTATGTTGAGCTTTTGCAATAGCCAGTTGGCTTTCTGGAACAGTAAGTGTTCCAAAACATCCTGGCCAGTCTGGACAACCTAAACCAGCATCCGCTAGCCTGACATAGGCACCTAAAACAATTAAACAAAATGTCATGACTGTTGTAAATAAAGTAATTTTTTTAAAAAGATTCATAATTAAATTTCTATAAATTTATATAAATATCGATTAGACTGAGTGGAAATAATTCCCTTAATCTTCAAGAATTATAACATTCACCAAATTATGGCAAAAAAATCTATCTGGCTGTTGCTCGTTTTATTAACTCTTCTGGTCTTATTTTTTTTGTTATCAACTACAAATAAAAAAGTGCCTGAAATTGCAGTTACTTCAATCACTGGTGAAGCTTTCAAGCTTTATCAAGCTAAAAATAATTTCACAATCATCAACTTTTGGGCAACTGATTGTCCAGGCTGTATCAAAGAAATGCCGGGTCTAGTTGCTACTTACAATCAATTCAAAGGGCAAGGTTTAGAAATTATAGCTATATCTATGAGTTATGACCCACCAAATCAGGTCTTAAACTTTACGAATAAGAATAAGATACCTTTCCCTGTTGTGCTCGACGTTAATGGTCAAATTGCACGATCATTTGAAAACATTCGCCTTACCCCAACTTCAATACTTATTGATAAAAATGGGAAAATCATTGATAAAGTCATAGGGGAGTTAGATTTTAATAAATTAAACGCTCTTTTGAAAAAGCATCTTAATTCCTAATTATTTTGAAATTCTTATTAATCGTTCTAGATCTTTAATTATTCCAGATGGATTTGTTCCTTTTTTATATTGCATCATCAAATTACCGTAAGGATCTGTCAGGTAAATAGACTCATTTTCAAAGTTTGGATAAGATTTAAATCGACTATTTAGCTTATCTTTTAAATCACTATCATTTTTCAATAAAAGCTGGCCTTGGCTCAACTTAATCTGTTCGGATGAAATTAAATTGTTATCTTTAACTATAGATAGCCTTTGAATTTTATTACCATCTTTACCTAACGCAAGCCAAATTTGTCTTAATGAATATAATTGGAATTCACATACCTTTTCACATTTATTTTCTATGAAATAAACTAATGTCCATTTGCCAATTAATTGGTGGGTTTGACTGCTTATCGGCTCATATAATTCGAAATCTCCAACCTGAATAATTGGGCTAATTAAGAGTCCATGCTCAACCCCCTTTGAATGTGGCTTAAAATTTGTAAAAAAAACTTGGTACCACGAAAAAATTACAGGCACAACAAATAACAATGCAATACCAATTAGCTTTAATCTTGACTTAAGAATATTGCTGAACTTCATTTCTTTTTTACGCCTAATCTTATAAAAATAATGAAAAGAGTAAATGCCATCGCAAACCACTGAAATGCATAACCATAATTTTTATCGCTGTCAGGAACTGGCATACTTGAATCTAAAACATAAGTCTTATCAAAAATCGGTTTTTTTAGTTTAACTACATAACTCATTAAATCTTTACTTATTAAAGAGCTTAAAACCTGATATTCCATTTTCTGAAGCCTAAAAGACGATTCATCTAATTTTTCAGTTATAACTTTTCCCAGTGAAATACCAGGAGAAGGCATTTTACTAATTTCACCCTCAATTGTTTGTATCTCTTTGATAGGGGGTATATTAGGGACATCATTTCTAGATTTGGATAGAGGATACCAACCCCTATTGATTAAAATAATTTTATTAGAATCTAAAATCTTAAAAGGGGTGTAAATTAAAAAACCTGCTTTTTCTTGAACAATTTGATTATCTAGAATAATATTCTTATCATTTAAAAACTCGCCGCTCATAGAAACTTTATGCCAAATAATATCCTTTATTGGCATTTGGATAGTTTCTTTATTTAATTGTATTGGCGGCTGATTTTGTCTTTCGACAAATGCCATATTAATTGTCTTTTTTTGGTCGGCACGATCAAGCTGCCAGAACCCTAATTTAATGAAAATAATAAAAAATATAATAAATACCAGGCTAGGTATTAACTTATAATTAAAGTTGATGTTATAGATTGAAAATTTCAAAATTATATTGAAGGCAAGGCTATTTTTATGAGTGGTGAATTATTATTTAAGATTCTTGTAGTAGCAATTCTATTAATTATCCTACTGTCACTTTCGGGTGGGCTTTTTTTTCTTATCAAAGATAAAAAAAGGAACTCTAATAGAATGGTAACTTCACTTTCCTTTAGAGTTGGTCTTTCTCTTCTTTTATTCTTCTTGCTTTTTTACGGATTTTATTCTGGGCTGATTCAGCCCCATGGCATTTAAAATAAGACAGCGCTATTAATATTGGACTTTTTAAATCTGCTAGATTAAAGCCAATATACGAATATAAATAATCCTAGCCAAACTACATCTACAAAATGCCAATACCATGCGACAGCTTCAAAAGCAAAATGCTCATTTTTTGTAAAATGTCCTTTAAGTGATCTCAATAAAATCACCGCTAACATTACAGCCCCCATCGTTACATGAAAACCATGGAAGCCTGTAAGCAAATAAAATGTGGACCCAAATATCCCAGAATTAAGCTTTAAACTTAGTTCAGTGTAAGCATGGTGGTACTCGGTTGCTTGAAAGTACACAAATAATCCACCTAATGCAACCGTAACAGCAAGCCAAGCATTCAGATAATTTCTTTGTGCTTTTTTTAAAGCCCAATGAGAAAGCGTTACTGTCACCCCACTTAATAAAAGTATTAAAGTATTAACTGCAGGTAAGCCAAATGCCGGGACAATATCTTTATAAACAGTAAAATTGGTTGAGTCTGGCATAACTGACATAGGCCATGAAGCTTTAAATGCTGGCCATAAAAACTGGTGAGTCACAGCTCCACTTCCTTCACCACCAAGCCAAGGCACAGATAAAACTCGAGCGTAAAAAAGAGCGCCAAAAAAAGCTGCAAAAAACATAACTTCTGATAGGATAAACCACCCCATACCCATTCTGAAACTAATATCTACTTGTTTGTTATATTTTCCAGCAAGACTTTCAGCTATTACATTTGAAAACCATCCTGCAAACATATAGATTACTGCTGCTATGCCAACAATAAATACATACTTCGCATTGGGTGATTGATTTAATAACATTGCTGAACCTGCAAATAATGTAAATAGAGCAAGACTGCCAACTATAGGCCACTTACTTGATTCAGGAACAAAATAAATATCTTTACTGGCCATATATTTCCTTAAATATTAATTTAAACATTACTTAAGTTGCTGTTTTACTATCTTTCAAAGCTCTAAAAAAAGTATATGAAAGAGTAAGTGCTTCCACATCTTTAGGAATATCCTTATCTAACTCAAATCGAACAATAAGTTTTTTTCTCTCACCAGGTTTTAGTACTTGATTCCTAAAGCAAAAACATTCGGACTTTTTTAAATAAAGTGATGCAATTCCGGGAGAAACACTGGGTATTGCTTGCCCAACAATCTCTTCATTAATCATATTTTCAACTGTATAGGTGACTGTATAAAATTTACCTGGATTAACCTTTAAAAACTTTTGATCAGCCTTTAATTTCCAAGCTAAATTACCATTTATGTTAGAGTCAAAGTTAATAGTGACAAACCGTTGATCGTCTATAACTAATTTTGAGGCTTCTGAGCTATAAATGCGCCCTGTCTTACCATTTAATCCAGTGACTTCGCAAAAAACATCATATAGCGGTACAAGAGCATAACCAAAACCAAACATTAGTATTGTAAGTGATGTTAAAAGAACTGTTGTTCTTTTAATGCTCCGAACTTTAATCATTTCATAAAACTTAGAATAAACCCTGCGTAAAGAGAAAAAGCAATAAGTCCGAGAATTAAAGCAAATCGAGTATTTCTTTTTTTAACCATTTCATTATTATTTCGAAATACTTTTTTTACCATCAATAGTCCATTAAAGTCTTTGTTACTTTTGGAGGCGTAGTGAATGAATGGTATGGCGGAGGTGAGCTTAAAGTCCACTCCAAACCACGTCCACCTTCCCAAACTTGACTCGTAGCTTTTTTACCGCCTAAGACACATTTGATAACTATATACACGAATAACAATTGTGAAATACCATACCCAAAGCCGCCAAGACTCGAAATCATATTAAAATCTGTAAATTGAACGCTGTAATCTGGAATTCTTCTTGGCATACCCGCTAAACCCAGAAAATGTTGTGGGAAAAAAAGTATATTCGCAAAAATAGTCGACAACCAGAAGTGTATCTTAGCTAATTTCTCGTCATACATATTGCCAGTCCATTTAGGAATCCAATAATAAACAGAGGCCATAAGAGCAAATACAGCGCCTGTTAATAAAACATAATGAAAATGGGCTACAACAAAGTAAGTGTTGTGATATTGAAAGTCAACCGGCGTAATGCCTAACATAAGCCCTGAAAAACCTCCTATAGTGAATAAGATAACAAAGGCTATTGAAAATAACATAGGAGCTTCAAAGGTCATAGCTCCCTTCCACATAGTTGCGACCCAATTAAAAACTTTCACGCCTGTAGGAACAGCAATTAACATTGTCATGTACATAAAAAATAATTCGCCAGTGATAGGAAGTCCGACTGTAAACATGTGGTGGCCCCATACAAAGAAAGACAGAATCGCAATAGATGCAGTTGCATAGACCATAGACGCATAACCAAATAAAGGTTTACGAGCAAATGTTGGAATAATTTGCGAAATAATTCCAAATGCAGGCAAGGCTAGGATGTAAACCTCTGGATGTCCGAAGAACCAGAAAATGTGCTGGAACAATACTGGGTCGCCACCACCGGCCGCATTAAAAAAGCTTGTACCAAAATATTTGTCTGTTAAAAGCATGGTCACAGCGCCTGCTAAAACTGGCATAGAGGCAATTAGTAAAAAGGCTGTGATAACCCAAGTCCAGACAAACAAAGGCAATCTCATCAGCGTCATACCTGGCGCTCTCATATTAAACACTGTTGCAATGATATTGATTGAGCCCATGATAGATGAGATGCCTAGAAAATGGACTGCAAATATTAAATATGGAAAAGCTTTTCCTGTTTGAAGAACAAGAGGTGGGTACATAGTCCAGCCGCTTGCAGGGCCTCCGCCTTCCATAAATAATGTGCCTAAAAGAAGCGCAAAAGCAAAAGGCATAATCCAAAAACTCATATTATTCATTCGAGGAAGTGCCATATCCGGAGCGCCAATCATAATAGGTATCATCCAATTAGCAAGACCCACTCCGGCGGGCATCACAGCTCCAAAAATCATTACTAACGCATGCACAGTAACCATTGAATTATAAAATTGTGGATCTACAAACTGAAGTCCTGGTTGAAATAACTCTGCACGAATAATCATCGCCATTGATCCGCCAACAAAGAACATAATCAATGAAAATACTAGGTACATCGTACCTATGTCTTTATGGTTTGTTGAAAACAACCAACGTTTAATACCTGTGGGCTTATGATCGTGATGATCGTGATCTGCGTGCGCTATTGTGCTCATTCTAAAATCTTCCTAAATTAAAAAATTAAATTTTAAGTTATTTCTTTCTTGCTGCTAAGACGTCCTTAGGCTGAATAACATGCCCAGTTTTGTTTCCCCAGTTATTTCTTACAAATGTCACTACCGAAGCGATGTCTGAATCCGACAATTGTTCGCCAAAGGCAGGCATAATACCCTTGCCATAAATAACCTGGTGAATGTGAGCTGGAATGTTCTCTTTTAGGTTAGCTAGAGGGCTTCCGTCGATTGCTGGGAAAACACCCTTGATACCCTGGCCATTTGCTTGATGACAAGCCAGGCAATTTGCTTTGTAGACACCTTCCCCTTTTGCTTTTAATTCAGCCAATGTAAAATCTTTGTTACTATCTGAATTTTTAGAATTCAATGCAACCTTGGTTTGCTCAATCCAGGCTTGATATTCTTTTTCTGGAACAGCTTTTACCACAATAGGCATGTATCCGTGTCCCTTGCCACAAATTTGAGCACACTGCCCGCGATAAACACCTACTTTATTAATCATTGTCCAATTGTCATTAATAAAACCTGGAATAGCATCTCTTTGCCAGCCCAAATCAGGTACCCACCACGCATGAATCACATCATTCGCTGTTGTCAAAATTCTAATTTTTTTACCAACAGGAAGCACAAGGGCTGTGTCAGTATTGCGGAGGTAGTTATCAGCAGTGTTAGGATCAATACCTGAATTCATCTGACTAGCATCTACACTATCAGAAGCCATGTTGCTGTAAATAGTTACGTCCTCATTAATGTAGTCGTATTTCCATTTCCATTGATACCCTGTTGCTTTAATAGTGATTTCAGATTTTGACGTGTCGTCCATCTTTGCAAGAAGCTTAGTTGCTGGTATTGCCAGTGAAACAATAATAGCAAAAGGAATAATAGTCCAAATCACTTCAACAGTTGTGCTGTGAGAAAATTTTGCTGGTTTAGCACCTTTTGACTTGCGATGATGGAAAATAGACCAAAACATCACACTAAAAACTGCAATACCAATGGCGGTGACTACATAAAGAGAAGTCATATGCATATTATAAACTTCGTTACTGATAGGGGTCGCTCCTGGCGTCATATTTAAACCCCAAGCAGCATGAAGTATTTCGGGACTTAATAAAAACAGTGCCGACAAGATAACTGTGAAATTTGGTAAAAATCTAACCTTAATTTTGTTCAAATGCATTTAATATCCCTTACCGTGAAAATCAAATATTCTAAATTACCGACAACATATTATCAGCAGGATTTTTTAAAATCAATACGAAAAATTGTAATCATGAGATTTTTTTAAATAACTCTAAGCGCTCACTTTCGCATAGAAAATCACCGACACGAGTATTTTTTCCCTGGTCGCTTATTACAATATAGCTAGGCCGATTGAAGTATGTGGTCACAAGTCTAAATTTACTCCAGTCTCGATTAAATTCCTCTTTAATTATTTTTTTTCCTTGGATAGTTTTAATTTCAATTAAGCGGGAACTAATTCTTATAATTTGATAAAAGGTACTTTTAAGACAAGTGAAATACAAAGCATATCCAAGCAAAAGAACTTCAATGCCGTAGAAAGGAATCGCTAAGTACAATCCTACATTATAAAGTATTGAAGAAATTATGAGGATAAACATAAAGAAAAATAAGTATATTTTTTTTATCACTCTCCATGGCATAGATGGATTTGGGCGAAGAATAAATTCATCTAAAGTGCCTTTTTTTAACTTTTTGCTTTGAATCATAATTGGCTTGACGTTAACAAAAGAAAAAAATTCAAATAATTTTATAATTTATGGTGCCGGGAGCGAGAATCGAACTCGCACGCTATTACTAGCGCGGGATTTTGAGTCCCGTGCGTCTACCAATTCCGCCATCCCGGCCTATAGAAGCTTCTAAGATTTTACATTATAGATAATATCGGCTTATATCTGATAACTATATTAAAATTGAGGAAATTTAAACTTCAACATAAAGACAAATACCGTGCTCAATATCATTAAATCTATCCTACTTGCTTTTTTCGGTATATCAAATAATAGCAAACTTTCTCAGGATGATGCTTTTGTTGAAAAACATGGGATAAAGTACTTTCTCATTATAGGTTTTTTTGTGGCTATTCTTTTGCTGTTAACGCTTGCAATTTTAGTTAATTTTATTTTAAATCATATTAAATAATTTCAATATTCAGATCATTTAAAACTCCTCTTAAAATGTTAAGCGCATAAATATTCTATGCTAATTGAAGAATTTGATTTTGATCTACCCCAGCATCTTATTGCCCAAACCCCTCTTCAAAGAAGGGATTCAAGTCGACTTCTTGTTTTAAATAAAAATACAAAGTCATTCAGCGATAAAAAATTTGTAGATTTTGTTGATTTATTGAATACGAATGATCTTTTAATTTTCAACGATACACGTGTGATTAAAGCCAGGTTATTTGGGAAAAAAATCACAGGCGGAAAAGTTGAAATCATGATTGAGCGTATCTTGGATGACCATCATGCACTCGCACACTTAAAAACATCAAGAAAAATATTAGATGGCACTATCTTTGTGATCAATGAAGACGTATCAGTTAAGGTTGTAAGAAAAGAAAAAGATCTTTTTTATATTGAATTTAATTCAAATTTATCGAGTTACGACATACTCGAAAAATATGGGCACATCCCATTACCGCCTTACATTGAAAGAAATGCTGATAAATCCGATGAAAACAGATACCAAACGATCTATGCGAAAGAGTCCGGTGCCGTTGCAGCGCCAACAGCTGGTCTCCATTTTACGGATGAAATCTTTAAGGCCTTAAATGATAAAAAAATTAAATACACTTTTTTAACGCTGCATGTTGGCGCTGGTACTTTTCAACCTGTCAGAGAAAATGATCTCGATCACCATCAAATGCATAGCGAATCTTTTAATGTGCCAGATAAAACTATTCAAATGATTGATGACGCCAAGTCGAAGAATGGCAGGATTATTGCAATCGGTACCACCGTTTTAAGAGCGCTTGAAAGTAAATTTTCTGAGGAAACGATTCAGTTTGGATTTAAAGAAACTTCTATCTTTATTAAACCGGGCTATACATTTAAAATCGTGGATGCATTACTCACCAACTTCCATTTACCTAAAAGCACCCTATTTATTTTAGTCTCGGCTTTTAGCGGAAGTGATACCATGAGGAAATTATATCAGCATGCTATTAAAAATGAATATCGCTTCTTTAGTTATGGCGACGCTACATTTATTGAGCGGTCTTAAATTAATAACCAACTTTATAAAGATAGATCTATGAAAATTATTATTTCGCTATGTTTTTTAATATTTAATTATGTAATTTATGCGGACGTCCTTCCCGAAGCAAAATCAGAAGTTAAGATTACACTTGCCAAGAAACCCACCACACGACCTATGACGGTGGCTTTTATTCCAGGGCAAAAAAAATATTACATCGCCGATGGTGGCCTAGCTCCCTTAGGCTCTGAAACCGAAGCGCCTATCTCTAAATCGCTTATTCATACTTATGATCAGTCTGGAAAGTACTTAGCTTCAACACAAGCAGGGTTTGATAATCGCTCCATTTTTTATAATGAAGCAACCTTCCAGCTTACAACCATTACTTATAATATATCGAGCGAAGCTGGCTTCGCACCTAACACAGGTATATTTTCTCTAGACCTTGATCCACAGGGTAATTTAAAAGGTACATCTAAAGAAGTGTCTAGCTTTAATCCAGCGTTTGGCGATTCGGCTACGATGCCTTCTTTTGACTCCAAAAAGAATCATTACTTTGCTAAACAAAAAAGGAGTGGCAGAGTAATCGTTATTGATGCAAATGATGGTAATAAGGTAGGGGAAGTTAATCTAGATCTTAAATCAGCAGGTGTCGCATTTGATGACTTAAGCGATAACTTTATTGCGGCAACGAGCATTGATGGAGAAGAGCTAGCTATTCTAGACGTGGACCATAAGGCGGTATTAATTTTTAATGCTAAGGGCAAATATGTTGGTAAATCTACTTTGCCACAAGATATAAAGTTAAGAGCTCACAATCATTACAATGGTCTTGGTTACACAAACAATCTATTCTTTGTATATAACGAATCTGAAGGTGAATTCGGAACCTATTATGGATTTAAAGTTTCTAGCAACTCCAAATAAAAAAACGCACCCCAAGGGGTGCGTTTTTAATTTATTTAAAACAATTATTTAATTGCAGCAGCAAGTCTTCCTGCTAAATTAGCTGCAACTACGCCCAAGATACTAGAGACTAAAACAATAGCTACTGGATTAGATAAATCCATTGCACCGATACTAGCTGCGCTTGGTGATAGTGTGAAAGCTGACGCAAAACCTAAAACATTTACGCCAACATTAGCAACTTGAGACACCTTATCAGCAACTAATACAAGAACGAGTGCTGCTACACCAACGCCTACTGCAATGTTTGCGCCTATAAGCGGCAATTCAACACCCGCTAAATAAACTGCAACTGATGCAATAATTGCGCCGAAAGTCATTCCGATAACTGTTTTTTGCATTGCGTCTGATTTGCCAACTAGGCCAGAAGCAGCCCAAGCTATAAAACCAATCGCGATACTTGCAAAGCTGAGATACCCACTTCCGAGGAAAGTCCAAAGACCTGCTAATACACCAACACTGATTGCTAACGCTAATGATTTCGACATAACATCTCCTAAGTTAGTTGACTGTTTTTCCACATCAAAGAGCTATAGTACTTGAGCACTTAGTTCTCAATTGGACCTAGTCTTCCAGGTCATCGATTACTAACTACTTGCCGAATATTAAACCTTTTTTTTAATAAATACACCCCTTAATTGTAATTATTTTGTAATAAATGCTTGACACAAATAACTCAATAAAATCATATACTTAAAAAATAAATAGGTTAAATCTTTAATGGATGAACAAAGATTTAATTTCTTCAACTAGTTGATATTCATCAACTAACTTGGATTCTTGATCCAATCGACCTTGAAACTCGACCTTACCTTCTTTTAAATTACGATCACCAATAACGACTCTATAAGGAATGCCTATCAATTCCATCTCGGCAAACATAATGCCTGGGCGTTCTCCTCTATCATCCAGCAAAACGTCCACTCCTATAGCCTGAAGAGCGTCATAAATTTTATGTGCCGAAGCTTTAACTTCACTGCTTTTGTCGTAACCTATAGGCGCAATAACTACCTCGAATGGAGCAATATTAATGGGAAAAACAATACCCTTGTCATCATGAGATTGCTCAATTGCAGCAGCTACAATGCGTGACACCCCGATACCATAGCAGCCCATCTCTAAAGTTTGGGTCTGGCCATTTTCATCTAAATATTCTGCCTTCATCGCTTTAGAGTACTTATTGCCCAACTGAAAAATGTGCCCCACTTCAATCCCCCTACATATTTGAAGCGTTCCTTGGTTGTCTGGACTCGCGTCGCCTTCAACTACTTTTCTCAAATCCGCATAAAGTATTGGCTCTGAGATATCTCGCACAAAATTAACACCCCTTAAGTGAAGCTTAGGTTCGTTTGCGCCGCAGATAAAATCAGACAAAATACCGACGGACTTGTCTGCCATAATTTTTATAGAAGATTTAACCCCTACAGGCCCTATGAATCCAGGTGGGCATTTAAGGTGGTCTTTTACTTCCTCTTCTGTTGCAAAACGAAAATTCTCAAAACCCTTAACTTTAGTTAATTTCACCTCATTCAGCTCATGGTCGCCGCGGATAAGGACCAAGAAAAACTCATTCGCCTCATTGGTTTGGTTAATGAGTGCTATTGTTTTGACTGTCTTTTGAATACAGGCTCCGATTAACTTTGCGACGTCATCACATGTTGTTTGTTTCGGCGTATCAAATTTAACCATCGACTCTTTTGCATCTGGTCTTTTATCATCTTGCA
>JAPLQN010000048.1 GCA_026399645.1 Candidatus Methylopumilus sp.
AGGTGAAAGCCAAAAATTGCACCAAAAAAATGCATATATGAGTTTTATGCACTTATAAAGTGCATACATGAGTTTGATGGCAGTTTTTTAAAAAACACTTATACTCAAAACCTTAATCAAAATCGATGTGATAGCGCTCCATGACTGATCTTAAAAAACATTTTGCTGTGATTGGTAATCCAATTCACCACAGCCTATCTCCTCAAATTCATGCAGCGTTTGCTAAAGAAAATGGGCTTCATATTGCTTACGAAGCTATCCTTTCGCCTCTCGATCAATTTACAAATACAATGCATAAACTCATCGCACAAAAATTAAGCGGGGTAAATGTCACATTGCCTTTTAAAAAAGAAGCATACCAATTAGCAACCACACATTCTAGTCACGCTAGAATCGCTGAAGCAGTTAACACGCTCGAATTTAAACAAGGTGAAATGATTGGCCATAATACAGATGGCATAGGATTAGTAAGAGACCTCGAACAAAATCTTGATATACATTTAAAAAATAAGAAAATTTTACTCATTGGTGCGGGCGGTGCTGCAGAAGGTGTGATTTATTCTATGCTAGAAAAAAAACCGTCTGAATTAACACTTACCAATCGCACGATCGAAAAATCAAACGTGATTCAAAAAAAAATGGATGTGCATGCAAAAAGTTTTAATGTGCATTTAAACGTGATTGAAATTCCAAAATGTCCGCATCAATATTTTGATGTCATCATCAATGCAACTTCAGCGAGCTTAAGTGACGCTAATCTTAATATAGATCATAAAGTTTTTCATGAGGGCTCTTTAGCTTATGACATGATGTATGGCAAAGAAACATCTTTTATTAACCAAGCTGAATCACGAGGATCTAAAGTATCAGATGGTCTAGGTATGTTGGTTGAACAAGCCGCGGAAGCTTTTTTTATTTGGCATCATATTAAGCCTCAAACAAAATCTGTGATTGAATCTTTAAGAGCGCTTTAATTGCCGCAAAGATTAAAAAATTTATTTTGGAACCATCGCTCTTTTAAAGGAAAGATTGCATCCGTCTTATTTCTTTTGTTTTTTTTCTATCAGCTCTGGATTTTATTTCACATTATTTTATGGACGGTTATAAATCCAGGTGAAAGTGCTTTTATGGAAACAAGACTCGAACATCTTCAAGAGAAAGATGAAAAAGCAACGTTGCGTCATCAATGGGTGAATTACAACCAAATCTCAATCAATATTAAACAAGCCGTGATTGCAGCCGAAGATGCTAAATTTATTGACCATGAAGGTTTTGATTGGGAAGGCATTGAAAAAGCTTATGAAAAAAATAAGCGACGTAAAAAAATTGTAGCGGGAGGCTCCACCATTAGCCAGCAGCTTGCTAAAAATTTATTCTTATCCAATCAAAGAACGCCTTGGCGAAAAGCGGAAGAAACAATTATCACGCTGATGCTTGAAACGATTTTAAGTAAACAAAGAATCTTAGAAATTTATTTGAATGTGATCGAGTGGGGAAATAATGTGTATGGCATTGAAGCTGCATCGCTTCGTTATTTCTCCTCCCATGCAAAAGATCTCAATAGCTTTCAGTCGGCTAAGTTAGCCTCTATGATTCCTAATCCTAAATATTATGAGCGTCATCAAGATGCTTCAGGATTGATAGAAAGAAGCGGGATTATCTTATCCCGAATGAATGCGATTCAAGTACCGTAATTTATTTTAGGTAAGGTTTTAGATATTTACCCGTGTAACTCTTTTTATTGTTAGCAACCTCTTCAGGTGTGCCTTCTGCAATAATTTCACCGCCACCATCACCCCCTTCAGGGCCTAAATCAATCACCCAATCTGCAGTTTTAATCACATCTAAATTATGTTCAATGATGACAATTGTGTTTCCTGCATCACGAAGCTTATGAATCACATCAAGTAATAGTTGAATATCAGCAAAATGAAGTCCGGTCGTCGGCTCATCTAAAATATAAAGCGTGCGGCCTGTATCACGTTTTGAAAGCTCTAAGGCTAATTTAACACGCTGCGCTTCGCCGCCCGAAAGTGTCGTCGCATTTTGTCCGAGAGTGATATAACCTAAACCCACTTCGATGAGTGTGCGTAATTTTTTTTCCACCGCAGGAATCGCATTAAAAAATTGATGGGCTTGTTCAACGGTCATCGATAACACATCATGAATATTTTTACCTTTAAATTGAATCTCTAAAGTTTCGCGGTTATAACGTTTACCTTGGCAAATATCACAAGGCACATAGACATCAGGTAAGAAATGCATTTCAACTTTGATCACCCCGTCCCCCTCACAAGCTTCGCATCGACCACCTTTGACGTTAAATGAGAAACGGCCTGGGCCATAACCTCGGTTTCGGCTTTCATTCAATTGTGCAAAAAGTTCTCGCGTGGGTGTAAAGAGTCCTGTGTAAGTCGCAGGATTAGACCTTGGTGTTCTACCAATCGGACTTTGATCCACATCTACAACCTTATCAAAAAAATCTAAGCCTTTAATGGATGTATGTTCTGCAGGCTCAGTATGGCTGCCATATAAATGTTGTGCGACGGCACGATAAAGTGTGTCGTTAATAAGCGATGATTTTCCACTACCTGACACACCCGTAATACAAGTAAGAAGCCCAATTGGTAATTTTAAATGTACGTTTTTTAAATTATTTCCCTTGGCACCTTTTAACTCTAACCATTTCAAAGTGCGTGGCAATAAGCGTTTATTTTTATATTTGATTTCTTTGCGACCACTGATGTATTGGCCTGTGAGCGACTTAGGATGTTTTGCAATCATCTTAGGTGTACCCTCAGCGACCACATGGCCGCCATGCTCGCCCGCACCTGGTCCAATGTCGACCACATGGTCAGCACTCATGATCGCATCTTGATCGTGCTCTACCACAATTACGGTATTTCCTAAATCGCGTAATCTTTTTAAGGTTTCAAGTAAGCGATCGTTGTCTCTTTGATGAAGA
>JAPLQN010000034.1 GCA_026399645.1 Candidatus Methylopumilus sp.
ATGCTCTAAATCAAATTGATTTTTTTTCATGTCTCTATAGGTGGGAAAGTAAACCCTGTTATCATAACTTAGAAATAGTCACTCTATAAACTCACTTATATTCATATGGCAAAAGATAAAGATCTCGAAAATACGACCGTTAGTAGAACACAGCTTAAACTTGAAGCCGAAAAACTTCAATCACTTGGATTGAAATTGTGTGAGTTATCAGTTTCCAAATTAAAGGCATTGACTTTGCCGCCCGATTTATTCGAAGCTATTTTAGCTATGCAAAAAATTACGAGTAACGGCGCCAAAAGGCGCCAAAGTCAATATATCGGGAAGCTCATGAGAAAATTTGATGCAACTGAATTAAATACGATTATGACTTTTTGGGATCAGCAAGAAATTAAAGAAAAACAACATTTTCATAATATAGAATTATGGCGGAAAAAATTAGTTGAAGAGCCAGGAAGTATTAATGACTTCTTAATTAAGTTTCCCACTGAAGAAAAATTAATTTTATTAAATACAATCAAAGAAGCGGTTGAAGAAAAGAGTAAGGATAAAGCACCTAAATATAATCGAGAATTATTTAAGCTTATAAAAAAAATTATAGAGAAATAAAATTATCTACGGTTAAGTTCAGTGACTACAACCTTTTCCTCATCGTCTCTTGAATATTTAATTTTTACTTTGGTGCCTTGCTGTTTAAATACTGATTTAGAAAATTCTTCAGGCGACTCGGTATTCACATCATTTAATACAAGTATTACATCCCCTTTTTGAATGCCTGATTTAAAAGCGGGTGAATCTTTAATCACTGCTACAACTTTCAAGCCCACCTCTTCTTTTTTCTCTTTGGTTTCTGAATTTGTTTTAATTAACTTAATCACATGCAATCCTAAAATTGGCTGAGGGAGCTTTGCCCAATAGGTTGCATAAAAGTCAAATTTACTATTTTTATCTTGTAAGTCTGCTTCACTCACCTCAATCACACTACTTTTTTCACCCTTACTATTTTTTTTCATTTCAGCATGAAGCTGTCTTAAGCGCTCTGGTCTTGTCATTTCATTAATTTTACGATCGTATACTAAAACCACATCTGCCTCGATTGATTGGGCGTGCTTAAGCGCTTGATTGGGCTCTGTAAAAGCCCCTTGAAATGCTGAGGTGCCCATAAGGTCATAACCGTCTTCTAACATTCTAATTTTATCTTTTTCTTTATTCATGCCAGCGTAAATTTTTGTATCCGGCTTTTTTTGCAAGGAATGAAACTTAGTTGTACTTTGAGTAAGATAATTTTCTTGGAATAAATTAGTTTCTTCAGCAAAAGCCAGCATGCTGAATAAATTAAGGATGATAAAAATAAGTTTAAATTGCATAGAATTCCTTTAAAGCGATAATGTTATGATCGAACTTTCACTAATTATGACTCATCATGAAAAATAAGTTCACTAAAATTGGACTCATTTCAATTAGCGACCGAGCTTCAAAAGGCGAATATGAGGATCAAGGCATTCCTCACCTAAAGGCTTGGCTTCAAAAAGCGCTCATCTCGCCCTTCGAAACTATAGAAAAAATTATCCCTGATGAAAGACCGCTGATTGAATCTTCATTGATTCATTTTGTAGATGTCGAATTATGCGATCTTATTCTTACCACAGGCGGAACAGGACCTGCTTTAAGGGACGTCACGCCTGATGCTACTCTAGCCATTGCGGATCGAGAGATGCCTGGCTTTGGCGAGCAAATGCGTCAAATCAGCTTACATTTTGTTCCCACAGCTATTCTATCTAGGCAGGTTGCAGTTGTGCGTAAAAATACACTTATTATTAATTTGCCCGGCCAACCTAAATCTATTGCCCAAACACTTGAAGGATTGAAAAATGATCAAGGGGAAGTAATAGTGCATGGCATTTTTGCTGGGGTACCTTATTGTATTGATCTTTTAAATGGCTCCTTTATTGAAACACATCAAGATATTGTGACGGCTTTTAGGCCTAAAACTAAATAATTATGTCCTCAGAATTCGAAATTATTGATCGATACTTTAAGAAAAAAATGAAACAGACTGCCCTCGGTGTGGGTGATGATGCCGCAATTATTAATATTAAAAAAAATCGTGAAATCGTTATTTCTTCAGACATGCTTGTTGAAAATGTTCACTTTCTAAAAAATACCAACGCAGCGCGTTTAGGCTGGAAATCTCTTGCAGTTAATTTATCTGATATTGCAGCGATGGGTGCTACACCTAGATGGGCAACTTTATCAATATCGCTGCCTAAAATAAATCATGGCTGGCTAAAAGAATTCTCAAAGGGCTTTTTTAAATGTGCTGATCAATTTGGCATTGATCTTATTGGTGGTGATACCACAAAAGGTCCCCTTACTATTTCAATTACTATCATGGGCGACATTAAAAAAAATAAAAGTCTATTGAGATCTGGCGCAAAAATAAATGACGATATATGGGTGACCGGCCAATTAGGTATGGCCTCCATGGGCTTGGCTAGCCTTCAAGGGACATTAAAACTCGCGCCTAGTTTAAAAGTAAAATGTATAAAAGCACTTGAAATACCTACACCTAAAGTTTTAATCAGCTCACATTTATCTCGCTATGCGAATAGCTGTATTGATATTTCTGATGGTCTCATTCAAGACTTAAAACATGTCTTAAAAGCTTCCAAAGCTGGCGCTACTCTTTTGCTCAATGAAATACCGTGTGACCCATTTATTCATGCATCAAAAAAATATCAATTCGCATTAAATGGTGGCGATGACTATGACAAGGTCATAGATCAAAAAGGCAAATCCATATCATTTAACAAAAGAGGATTTGATCACTTTGCCTAATCTTAAATTTCTAATAAAGCATCCCTCGCATTTTTTAGCGCTAGGTTTTGGTGCGGGACTTTCAAAAAAAGCACCAGGTACTCTAGGCACACTAGTTGGGATTCCAATTTATTTATTGATATCGTCCTATAGTTTTTTCATACAGATGATGATGGCCTTACTTTTTACAATTGTAGGTATCTTTATTTGCAATCAAACAGCGCAAGCACTAAAAGTTAAA
>JAPLQN010000002.1:0-5193 GCA_026399645.1 Candidatus Methylopumilus sp.
TTTGTAACAGGTCATATTGATGGCATAGCAAAAATTACTAGTATCAAAATTACTAGTCAATGTTGGATTCTAGAAATCAAGCCCCCTAAAAAACTAATGAAATTTATTGCAGAAAAGGGATCTGTTGCGATAAATGGCGTAAGTCTTACTGTCAATTCAGTCAAAAATGATAACTTTAAAGTAAACATCATTCCTTTTACCCTTAAGGAAACTAATTTAGGAAGCCTAACCAAGGGCAGCGAAATTAATATTGAAGTAGACTTGATTGCTAGATACCTTGAAAACATTCTCAAAAGAAAATAAAGAATAGATGATCCGTCCGATAGTTGAAATTATTGAAGATATAAAACAAGGCAAAATGGTTATCCTTGTGGATGAGGAAAATAGAGAAAATGAAGGTGATCTTGTTCTCGCGGCAGAGTTTGCTAATTCAGATCATATTAATTTTATGTCTAAATTCGGGCGCGGCCTTATTTGTCTAACGCTGACAGAAGAGAAATGCAAAATACTCGAATTGCCCCTGATGGTTCAAGAAAACGAAACTCGCTTAGGGACTAACTTTACGGTATCTATTGAGGCTGCTGAAGGCGTCACTACTGGAATTTCAGCAAATGACAGAGCCACAACAATTAAAGCTGCAATTCATAAAAATGCCACCTCAAAAAGTATTGTAAGGCCCGGCCATATATTCCCATTAATATCCAAAAAAGGTGGTGTACTTGTCAGGGCTGGGCATACTGAAGCTGGATGTGATCTTGCACATCTTGCAGGCCTTGAATCAGCATCAGTGATATGTGAAATTCTTAATGAAGATGGAAATATGGCGCGACTTCCAGATTTAATTAAATTTTCAGAGCAGCATAATATTAAGATTGGAACAATTGCAGATCTTATCGAATACCGAAGAAAAAATGAAAAACTAATCGAAAAATTAATTGAAAAAAATATCTTAACGCCTTATGGCGAAATGAAATTAATTTTGTATAAAGACAAAATCTTAGAAGAAACTCATATTGCACTTGTAAAAGGTGAAATTCAAAAAGATAAAGAAACTATTGTGAGAGTTCATGAGCCTTTATCGGTGATAGACCTTTTAGATATAGAAGACAAAAAGCATTCATGGAATGCCTTGAAGGCAATCAAAAAAATAAGTGAGGATGGCGGTGTATTGATCTTTATAAACCATAATACAAACACCAACGATCTCTTAAATATTTTAAAAACAGAAAACACTCTGCCACTTAAGATTAGTAATGATCTAAGAAATTACGGGATTGGCTCTCAAATATTAGTAGATTTAGGAGTTAGAAAAATGAAGCTACTATCCGCCCCAAGGAAAATGCCGAGCATGATTGGTTTTGGGCTTGAAATTACAGGTTATTTAGAAAAATAATATGTGCCATTAGTAAATTATGCTAGAATACGATCATTGAAAAATTATAGAAAAAATAATTTTAAAGCGCACTGTCAAACTGACTTCATGTCAGTTTTTTTTTCGAAAAAAACTTCCCTTGTTAGCTTAAGTCTAGAATTAAGCTCGATAAAACTGCCATGTTAAATATCGAAAATCATCAAGCTCCTGGAAAACAAAGAGAAGGAAATATCATAGGATTTGATTTTGGACAAAGACGCATAGGAGTTGCAATTGGAAACAATATTTCCAAGACAGCTCAACCTTTAATAACAATCGAATCTACAACTAACAACCAAACATTTGAAGCTATTCAAAAAATTATGGAAGAATGGAGGCCTGTATCTATAGTTGTTGGGGTTCCATTTAATGTGGATGGGTCTGAACATAAAGTCACTAATTTATCTAAAAAATTCGCCAAGCAACTAGAGCAAAAATATTCGCTCCCCACTCATCTTATTGATGAACGCTATACTTCAATTGAAGCTAATCATGAACTTAAAGATAAAAAAATTGATTTAAAGAAAAAGAAACTATTAATTGACCAAATAGCTGCCAAAATTATTTTACAATCTTATCTTGATCAAATTTAAGTTAAAAAATGAACCTACCTAACGCAGAAAACCTTATAGAAAGCCTAAAAAATAAAATCAACGAGATGATTGATGAGAACACTGTTCTCATTGGCGTCCAGCGAGGTGGAGAACTTATTCTTCAAAAGATTTTGCCTTCCTTAGGAAGTGCTGTTGCAACAGGCTCAATTGATGCGTCTTTCTATAGGGATGATTTTTCGAGTCGCGGCTTAAAAATAAAAAACACACCTTCAAAAATTGATACGGAAATTAATGGCAAGCATATTATTCTTATTGATGATGTATTTTCTTCAGGAAGAACTGTAAGGGCTGCCATGAATGAAATTTTTGATTATGGAAGACCTGATAAAATTACACTGGCTGTTCTAATTGACAGAAACGAGCAAGAGCTTCCTATTGCGCCGCAAATTTGTATCGAAAAAATTAGCCTTTCTAAAAATCAACATTTGGTGCTTGTATTAGATAAAAATAAAAAATTTACCTTTCAGTTAAAGGAATCACATGTTTAATCCTCAACTAAATAATAAAGGTAATTTAAATCATCTTTTGTCTATTGAAGGCCTGTCCAAAGAAAAAATTATTCAAATATTAGATACAGCAGAATCTTTCTTAAAAATAGGCGAGAGAGATGTTAAAAAAGTTCCTATTTTAAGAGGTAAAACAGTATGCAATGTTTTCTTTGAAAATAGCACAAGAACTAGAACTACTTTCGAGATTGCCGCTAAGAGACTTTCTGCTGATGTTATTAATCTAAATGTTGCTACCTCGTCTCAATCTAAAGGTGAAACTGTTTTGGATACAATCAATAATTTGATTGCCATGAATGCAGATATTTTCGTTGTAAGGCATTCATCATCAGGTGCTGCTCATTTTATTGCCTCTCATGTAAAGCCAAATATTCATATTATCAATGCGGGTGACGGAAATCACTCTCACCCAACTCAAGGCCTTCTAGACGCTTTTACTATAAGAAAATACAAAACAAACTTTAATAAATTAAAAGTAGCTATCGTTGGGGATATTCTAAATTCTAGGGTTGCACGATCTAATATTCACGCGTTAAATATACTTGGCGTTCCTGAAATTAGAGTGATTGCCCCCAAAACATTACTTCCTGATGAAATTGAAAAGCTAGGGGTGCATGTTTTCTATGATATCGACAAAGGACTTAGTGATGTAGATGTCATTATGATGCTAAGGATTCAAAATGAAAGAATGGATGGAATCATGCTCCCTTCTCAAGAAGAGTACTTTAAAACTTATGGATTAAATCAAGTGCGATTAGATTTAGCAAAAAAAGATGCAATAGTTATGCATCCCGGACCAATGAATAGAGGGGTAGAAATCGATTCAGCCGTAGCTGACAGCGAACAATCTGTCATTCTTCCTCAGGTGACTTTTGGAATAGCCGTAAGAATGGCTGTGATGGCAATTTTAGCGGGGCAACATTCATGAGCATTTTAATTAAAAATGGTCGAGTGGTTGACCCAAAAAATAATATAGATGCAATATTAGATATATTGGTTGTAGATGGGAAAATTGTAGAACTAAATAAGAATTTAGACTCAAAGAAAGCAAAACAGATAATTGATGCCTCAAAAAAAATAGTTATACCAGGCATTATTGACCTTCAATTAAATTTAAGAGAGCCAGGTAACCAATATAAGTCCACCTTAGAAAGTGAAATGAAAGCAGCAAATGCTGGCGGAGTGACTTGCATGGTTTGCCCTCCAGACACAACACCAATTCTAGATGAGCCAGGCCTTGTGAAAATGTTAAAGAACAAATCAGAGGCGCTTAAGTTAGGCAATGTATACCCCCTTGGAGCACTTACTCAAAAATTAAATGGGAAATTATTAACTGAAATAAATGATTTATACGAGTCTGGGTGTATTGGATTTTCTCAGGCAGAAAAACCAATTCAAGACACAGAAGTTTTATACAGGTCTTTTCAATATCTCTCTACATTCAATTTAAAAGCATTTTTAAGAGCAGAGGATGCTTATTTGTCAGAAAAAGGCATTATAAATGCGGGTGAAATCTCAACTCGACTTGGATTAAAAGGTATTCAAAGCATAAGTGAAACTACTGCCATTAATAAAATTCTGGAAATAGCTCATTTAACCAAGACAAAGGTTCATTTAAATAAAATATCAACTGCTGATGGATTAAATTTAATAAAAATAGCTAAAAAGAGTGGTGTCAATGTGACTTGTGATGTTTCTATTCATCAAATTTTTCTTACAGATAATGATATTGGCTTCTTTAACACTAACTGCTTTTTAAAGCCTCCTTTGAGAAAAGAATCTGATCGAATAAAGATTATTGATTCAATTGTTGATGGCACAATTGATGCTATATGTTCAGATCATTCACCAGTAAATGAAGATAATAAATTGAAACCTTTTGCAGAGTCTGAATATGGTGCATCAAGCGTAGAGCTCCTGATGCCGCTCGTATACAAGCTATCTGAGGACTATAAAATAGACTTGGGCTTGCTAATCAATAAAATAACTAATCATCCTTCAGGTATCTTGGAAATTAATAAGGGGAGTCTCTCGGTAAATTCGGATGCAGATATTTGTATATTTGACCCTGAGCATTCATGGGAAATAAATTCAAAATCTTTAATCAGTGAAGGTAAAAATACACCATTTTTTAACCAAAATTTTGCTGGAAAAGTATCGAGTACTATTTTTAATGGCAATATTGTATTTACTAGCTCCTAAGTAATTTTAAAAAATTAAATAAAAAGAATAAATTCATCGTGAAAAGTAATATGAAAATAATTGCAATAAAAACTTGACTAGGTTTCAAAACAAGTCCATATTTACACTTGCATTTGCAGTAAAGAAAATTTTTTTTATTCTTTGGAGTATTTTTAAATGATCAAAAAATTAATTTCAGCAATTTTTGGTTCTTCAAAACCAGTAGAAACTAATAGCACTCTTCCAGCAACAATTTCAAAACCTTCAACATCTGTTAGCGCTAAGAAAAAACCAGCAGCTAAAAAAAAACCAGCAGCTAAGAAAAAACCAGCAGCTAAGAAAAAACCAGCAGCTAAGAAAAAACCAGCATCTAAGAAAAAACCAGCAGCTAAAAGAAAACCAGCAGCTAAAAGAAAACCAGCAGCTAAAAGAAAACCAGCAGCTAAAAGAAAACCAGCAGCTAAAAAACCAGCAGCTAAAA
>JAPLQN010000002.1:5221-11954 GCA_026399645.1 Candidatus Methylopumilus sp.
GCTAAAAGAAAACCAGCAGCTAAAAGAAAACCAGCAGCTAAAAGAAAACCAGCAGCTAAAAGAAAACCAGCAGCTAAAAAACCAGCAGCTAAAAGAAAACCAGCAGCTAAAAGAAAACCAGCAGCTAAGAAATAAATATAACGGGACTTTAAGTCCCGTTTTTATTAGCAAGTTCTTTGTTGCTAAACAAACTAAAACCAAGCAAACTTCAATTTGCTTGGTTTTTTATTTAAATAATGACTACAATTTCCCAAAACATTTCTCGAGTCAACCAAAACATTCTAGAGGCTTCTGCTATTAATAATTTTCCTGAGAAAGTTACTTTGGTAGCAGTAAGTAAAGGTCAATCTTTTGATAAAATTATTGAAGCATTTGATGCTGGTATTATAAATTTTGGGGAAAACTATCTTCAAGAAGCACTCAACAAAAAATTACATTTACAAAACTTTGCAATTCAGTGGCATTTTTTAGGGCCTATTCAAAGCAATAAATGCAGACTTATTGCAGAAAACTTCGACTGGGTTCATAGCGTAGATAGATTGAAAGTTATGAAACTACTAAACGATTTAAGGCCTTCAAGTACCCTCCCTTTAAATATCTGCATTCAAATTAATTCAAGTGGTGAGAATACTAAAAGCGGTATCGCGATCGATGATGCACAATCACATTTAATGGGCCTTATTAGCGCACTCAAAGAACTTCCTAAACTTAAACTAAGAGGTATTATGTCTATACCGTCTAATACGGAAGACCACGAAAAAGTCATTGATGAATTTAAATCCATGCATGTACTTTATGCTAAATTAAAAAATCAAATTGATACTGTTGATACATTGTCTATGGGTATGTCGAATGACTTCAAACCAGCTATTGAGCATGGTTCAAATCTTGTAAGAATTGGTACCGCTATTTTTGGGGCGAGAGCAATAAAAACTCAAGGGGACGATAATTGAATATTTGTTTTTTAGGTGGGGGAAATATGGCCGGAGCTATGATTAGCGGCTTATTACATAAAGACCATAACCCTGCACTTATTCGCGTGATTGAATCTAATAGAGAAAAAAGATTAGCTCTTGAAAATAAATTTAAAGTTTCTATAGAGGCAGAGTTTAAAAAAATAGATAGCAATGAAATTATTGTACTTGCCGTTAAGCCTCAGCAAGTTGAATCTCTTCTTAAATCAATTTCCAGTGAAATTTCGAATCAACTTATTCTATCTATCACCGCAGGTATTCAAATAGGCTCCATTGAGAAGTGGACAAGTGGGCATAAAAATATTGTGAGATCTATGCCTAATATGTGCGCTCAAATCCAGCTAGGGGTAACTGCTCTTTTTACTCAAGCAGCGTTGGATATAAAGAACAAAGTAGCTGTTGAAGAAATTGCGGGTGCCATTGGGGAGTTCATTTGGCTAGACGATGAGTCTAAGATGGATGCCGTTACAGCTATCTCAGGAAGTGGGCCAGCTTATATATTCTATTTCCTCAATGCATTTATTGAATCAGCTATTGAATTAGGCTTGTCAAGAAATGAGGCCGAAAAATTATGTGGTAAAACTTTACTCGGCGCATCTCATTTAGCTTCAGATCAATTAAATGACCTTCAAAATCTTATAGCATCTGTCGCTTCAAAAGGTGGCACAACAGAAGAGGGCTTGAAACAGCTAGAATCAAATAAATTAAATGAAACACTTTTAAAGGCTACTCGAGCTGCTTATGAAAAATCAAAAAAAATTGGCTCGGAATTTAATTAATTAAATGAATAATAGTACAGTGATTGTAGGCTTATCAGGCGGAGTTGACTCTTCTGTGGCTGCCTTGCTCTTAAAAAATCAAGGCTATAAAGTTGTGGGTCTCTTCATGAAAAATTGGGAAGATGACGATGATGATGAGTATTGCTCAAGCAAACAAGATCTTCTAGATGCAGTATCTGTTGCCGATAAAATTGGTATTGATATTAAAGTAGTAAATTTTAGTAAAGAATATAAAGAAAAGGTATTTTCTGAATTTATTAATGAAATTAAAAGTGGCAAAACTCCAAATCCAGATATTTTATGTAATTCTGAAATTAAATTTAGTGCCTTTTTAAATCATGCAATTTCAATGGGCGCCGATAAGATTGCAACTGGTCATTACGCACAAATTAGAGAAGCAGATGGCTTATATAGTCTTCTTAAAGCAGACGACTCAACAAAAGATCAAAGTTATTTCTTATATCGTCTCAATCAACATCAGCTCTCAAAGTCTTTATTTCCTCTAGGTAACCTTCTTAAAAAAGATGTAAGAGAGATTGCTAAAAAAGAAGGTTTACATAACAGTGATAAAAAAGACTCTACAGGTATATGTTTTATTGGCGAAAGACCCTTTACAGAATTTTTAAATAAATATATAGAATATTCCCCGGGTCTCATTAAAGATGAGCACGGAAAGATATTAGGAGAGCATATAGGTCTTATGTTTTACACGCTTGGCCAAAGGCAGGGACTTGGCATTGGTGGCTCGAAAACGAGCAATGGTGAGCCTTGGTTTGTAGCTGAAAAAAGTATTAAAGAAAATATACTCGTTGTTGCTCAAGGACACGCCCATCCCCTTTTATTTAAAGATGGATTAATTGCAAAGAAATCCCATTGGATACATGGGGCTCTCCCAGAAAAACATTGGGTATATGGAGCCAAAACAAGATACCGAGAATCTGATGCCCCCTGTGAAATCGATATGATAAAAGATGATTCAGTAGAAATATTTTTTGGGCAAAAACAATGGGCTATTACCCCCGGGCAATCTGTCGTCGTTTACGAAAGCAATGTATGTTTAGGTGGGGCTATTATTGAATGTGCTATAGATAAGGCTCAGGTGCCGTTGCCTGAAAAGATTGTCGCTGCATAAGTACTTCATGCAAATAATATAGATTTAGATATTCACTCTTAAAGTCAATTTCAGGATATCTTAATTTAACGTAACCCAAAGTACATCCGACCGCTATATCGGCATACGAAAATGTATCCTCTAAATAGTATTCTTTACCTTCTATTTCTTCATTGAGCCTTTGAAGACTTAACTTTATTTTTCTCATTTGCTTTTTAAATACATCAGTATTTTGTTGTGAAATCGGCCTACGCTTTTCAAGCATGATTGCTACCGATGCGTCGCATAATCCATCTGCTAGAGCTTCCCATCTTTTTACTAATATTTTTTTATCAAAATCACTAGGGATTAAATAGAGCGGACCACTCTTATAGTCAACATACTCAGCTATTACTGGTGAATCAAAAATTGATATACCATTTGTAACTAATATAGGTACTTTACCTAATGGATTGTATTCATGAATAGTACAATTTTTATCAGCAAGCACAACTTTCTCCAAAGTCACTGGAACTTTTTTCTCGTCAGTTAAAATTCTTATTTTTCTAGCGTAAGGGCTATTATTTGAATAAAAAAGCTTCATTTTTATCTCAATTAAAAAAACTAAATTTATTATAATTTGTTAAGCTTCTAAATTATGCAAAGATCAAAAATAAATAAGAAAACTTTGATTGAAGCCATTCAAACAAATGTCAAAATGGCGATCCAAGAAGATATAGGCAGTATTGATTTATCTGCTCAACTCATCGAAGCAAAATCAACTGCAGTGGCTTATGTTAAAGCCAAAGAGTCGGCTTTGATTGCTGGTATCCCTTGGTTTAACTCTACTTTTTTAATGCTAGATCCAAAGATCAGAATAAAGTGGCTTGTTAAAGAAGGTGAAATTGTAAAAAAAAATCAGAGGCTTTGTGAGGTTTACGGTAACGCAAAATCAATCCTCAGCGGAGAAAGAGTAGCACTTAATTTCTTACAAACCTTATCTTCCACATCAACGATTACACATCAATATGTCAAAGCTATTGCTAACACTCATGCAAGTATCTTTGATACAAGGAAAACAATCCCAGGGTTAAGAATTGCGCAAAAATATGCTGTCGCTATTGGGTGTGGTAATAATCAGCGCATCGGACTTTATGATCAAATACTTATCAAAGAAAACCATATTACATCCGCTAAAAAAATTGATGATTTACTTTCGCTCGCTTTGAAATACTCCAAAAATAAAGATATTCAAATTGAAGTTGAAAATCTTGATCAGTTTAAAAAATTTATTGCGCTAGGCTTTAGAAATATATTATTAGATAACTTTAATATTAAAGATCTTAAAAAAGCTGTACTACTTAATAAAAAAAGAGCCATTCTTGAGGCGTCGGGAAATATTACGCTAAAAAATGTTAAAAAAATTGCACTGACGG
Source organism: Candidatus Methylopumilus sp. (assembly GCA_026399645.1). Lineage (GTDB taxonomy): Bacteria > Pseudomonadota > Gammaproteobacteria > Burkholderiales > Methylophilaceae > Methylopumilus. Next base: position 9,501 of record JAPLQN010000002.1, read on the forward strand.
GTGTAAATAGAATCTCTCTAGGCGCGCTCACAAAAAATATCAAGGCAATTGATTTATCTATGAAAATTGAGACTTTTAAAAGTCTCTAAACTTGACCAAATACGCTTAAAGCGTTAATGTTGAGGGTTTATAGCTATCTCATTAATTACAATCAAGAATCCTATGAACTCAAATCACATTTCTGGAGCAGAAATTGTTATTCGCTGCCTTCACGAGGAAAAAGTCAAATTCGTTTTTGGTTATCCTGGTGGCGCCGTCCTTAATATTTATGATGCTGTTTTTAAGCAAAATAAATTTAAGCATGTTCTAGTTCGTCACGAACAAGCAGCTGTTCATGCTGCGGATGCCTATTCAAGATCTACTGGAAAAGTTGGTGTTGCTCTTGTAACTTCAGGCCCAGGAGCGACCAATGCTGTAACAGGTATTGCGACCGCCTACATGGATTCTATTCCTATGGTGATCATTAGCGGTCAGGTTCCAACTTACGCCATCGGGCAAGACGCCTTTCAGGAATGTGATACGGTAGGTATTACACGTCCATGTGTAAAACATAATTTCTTAGTTAAAGACGTTAAAGATATTGCATCTACAATTAAAAAAGCTTTCTATGTTGCGTCAAGCGGAAGACCTGGGCCTGTTTTGGTTGATATTCCAAAAGACATCACAGCCGAAAAATATGAATTTAACTATCCTAAATCGGTTCATTTAAGATCTTATAACCCTATTATTAAGGGTCATAGCGGCCAAATTAAAAAAGCATTGTCACTTCTTTTGAATGCAAAAAAACCAATGATCTACTCGGGTGGTGGCGTTGTATTAGGTGATGCCTCTGCACAATTAACTAAATTTGTTCGTACTATAGGAGCTCCTATTACAAGTACGCTTATGGGCTTGGGTGGTTTTCCTGCAAGTGATAAGCAGTTTCTCGGTATGTTAGGTATGCATGGTACCTATGAGGCTAATATGGCTATGCAAGAATGTGATGTATTGTTGGCTGTTGGCGCTCGCTTTGACGATAGAGTGATTGGCAATCCGGAGCACTTCTTATCTAAACCGAGAACAATCATTCATATTGATATTGATCCATCATCTATTTCTAAAAGAGTAAAGATTGATATACCTATCGTGGGTCATGTCGTTTCAGTGCTTACTGAACTTAATGACCTTTTATCGAAAGAAAAAACAAAACAAAACATATCTCTTAAACATTGGTTTAAAGAAATTGACCAGTGGAGATCGACAAATTGCTTAAGTTTTAAAAACGACAAAAAACTCATTAAACCTCAATTTGTTGTTCAAACCTTACATCAGGTAACAAAAGGTGATGCCTTTATTACTTCTGATGTAGGTCAGCACCAAATGTGGGCAGCACAATACTATCCATTTGATAAACCTAGAAGATGGATTAATTCTGGTGGCCTTGGAACCATGGGCGTAGGATTACCCTATGCGATGGGCACTCAATTAGCCCATCCAGATGCGATGGTTGCTTGTGTGACCGGTGAAGCTTCCATTCAAATGTGCATTCAAGAACTATCTACCTGCAAGCAATTCCATTTACCTATCAAGATTATTAATCTCAACAATAGATACATGGGGATGGTAAGGCAATGGCAAGAGTTTTTTTATGGGAATCGTTATGCGGAATCCTACATGGAAGCATTACCTGATTTTGTGAAATTAGCTGAAGCTTATGGTCACGTTGGAATGAAAATCGAGAACCCAAGTGATGTTGAGCCTGCTCTCAAAGAAGCTTTTAGCAAAAAACTAAAAGAGCGCTTGGTCTTTATGGACTTCATTACGGATCAAAAAGAAAATGTATTTCCAATGATTCCTAATGGAAAAGGCTTGTCAGAAATGATTACAGCTGAGGATTTATAGATGAGACATATTATTTCTCTCTTGATGGAAAATGAATCTGGTGCTTTATCAAGAGTTTCAGGGTTATTCTCTGCAAGAGGTTACAACATTGAATCTTTGACTGTTGCGCCTACTGAAGATGCAACGCTCTCAAGAATGACTATTGTCACTTCTGGCTCAGATGAAATTATTGAACAAATCATTAAGCAACTTAATAAATTAATTGATGTTGTAAAAGTCCTGGATTTAAATGATGGCAAATTTATTGAGCGGGAGCTAATGATAGTTAAAGTTAAAGCAAATGCTCAGTATCGAGATGAGATGAAAAGAATGTGTGATATTTTCAGAGGACGAATTATCGATGTTTCTGATAGCTCATTTACTATTGAATTAACAGGATCATCTAGCAAATTAGACGCTTATATTGAAAGTATTGATAAGGCCGCTATTTTAGAAACAGTCAGAACTGGTGCGTCAGGAATTGGACGCGGTGATAGAATTTTAAAAGTATAAATTAAAACTGAAAGGTTATTATGAAGGTTTACTACGATAAAGATGCTGATTTAAATTTAATTAAAAAATTGAATGTTGTGA
>JAPLQN010000088.1 GCA_026399645.1 Candidatus Methylopumilus sp.
ATGATAAAGTGACAATTTTTAAAATGCGCCGTAGAAAACACTACCGCAAGTCTCAAGGTCATAGACAAAGCTTTACTGAGATTCAAATCGATAAAATATCAGCTAAATAATTTAAGGATTAATCATGGCACATAAAAAAGCAGGCGGAAGTTCAAGAAACGGTCGTGACTCCCAAGCTAAACGTCTAGGCGTAAAGGCTTTCGGTGAGACAGTTGTTTCAGCTGGTAGCATTATTGTTCGCCAACGTGGCACCAAAATGCACCCTGGCGTGAATGTAGGCATGGGCAAAGATCACACTCTTTTTGCAAAGGCTGACGGTAAGGTAACCTTTACCATCAAAGGCGCACTAAAACGTAAAACCGTTAATATTGTTCCAGTCTAAGCAATCCTAAGATTCTTTAAAGCCCTGTCAGTTGATAGGGCTTTTTTATTTGGTAAATTGATAATATGAAATTCATAGACGAAGCAACCATTAAAATTTACGCAGGCGATGGCGGCAATGGCATTGCAACATTTCGTCGTGAAAAATACGAGCCTTTGGGAGGCCCAAGTGGTGGAGATGGAGGTCGAGGCGGCTCTGTATTTTTTGAAGCAGATCAAAATTTAAACACGCTTGTTGACTATCGCTATACCCGAACCTTAAAAGCACAAAGAGGTGAGAATGGACGCAGTGCGGAATGTTATGGCGCGAAGGGTGAGGATTTAATATTAAGAGTGCCTGTCGGCACGGTGATCTCAGATAAAGCGACTGGCGATTCTTACGCTGATTTAAGCCATCATGGGGACAGGGCTCTTTTAGCCAAAGGCGGCAAAGGAGGTCTTGGCAATATTCACTTTAAATCGAGTATTAATCGAGCGCCGAGACAATGCACTAAGGGTGAGCCTGGTGAAGAGTTTGAGCTTTATCTTGAGCTTAAAGTGCTAGCTGATGTTGGTCTCTTAGGTATGCCAAACGCTGGCAAATCTACTTTTATAAGATCTGTATCAGCTGCGAAACCAAAAGTAGCGGACTATCCTTTTACAACATTGCACCCTAATTTAGGCGTGGTAAGAGTAGGTGAGAATCAAAGTTTTGTGATTGCCGATATTCCTGGACTTATTGAAGGCGCTTCAGAGGGCGCTGGTTTAGGACATCAATTCTTAAGACACCTTGCGAGAACGACAATACTCTTACATTTAGTTGATATCGCACCTTTTGATCCTGCGATCAATCCAGTTGATGAAGCGCGCGCCATTGTGAATGAATTAAAAAAATATGATGAACTTTTATATCAAAAACCACGCTGGTTGATATTAAATAAAATTGATATGGTGGAAGATGTTGCAGATAAGGTGAAAGCATTTGTTAAATCTTTTGGTTGGTCAGGCCCTGTATATTCAATTTCCGCAATTAAGGGAGTTGGTTGTAAAGAGCTTACATATGACATTATGACCTTTATTGAAAAAAATAAAAAAATTCAAAATGAAATCGTTATTAGCGAATAGTCAACGCATTATTATTAAAGTAGGCTCTAGCTTGCTCACCAATCACGGTGAAGGGTTAGATCAAAAAGCTATTGCTTCATGGGTAGAGCAGATCGCTCATCTTGTTAAATCAGGCAAAGAAATTGTTTTGGTTTCAAGTGGCGCCGTCGCTGAAGGCATGCAAAGACTTGGTTGGAAAGCGAGACCAACTTTAATTAATGAATTACAAGCAGCAGCTGCTATTGGTCAAATGGGTTTAGTTCAAATTTATGAAAAGAATTTTTCACAGCACGCATTAAAAGCTGCACAGATTTTATTAACGCATGATGACCTTGCTGATCGGAAAAGATATCTCAATGCGCGCTCAACATTAAATACACTTTTAGAACTTAAAGTGATTCCAATTATCAATGAAAACGACACAGTAGTGACGGATGAAATTCGTTTTGGTGACAACGATACGCTGGCATCACTAGTTGCTAATCTTATCGAGGCTGATCTCTTAGTGATTTTGACAGATCAACCAGGACTATTTTCTGAGGACCCAAGAAAAAATAAAGAAGCCAAGCTCATTCATCATGGTGTTTCAGGCGACATATCTCTAGAAGCAATAGCTGGCGGTGCAGGCTCTTCGATCGGCACAGGCGGTATGCTGACTAAAGTTTTAGCTGCTAAACGCGCATCTAGAAGTGGGGCGCATACAATCATCGCATCTGGCAAAGAAGAAAATGTTTTAATTCGACTGAATCAAGGTGAAACCATAGGGACGCATTTAGAAAGCAAACAATTAAAAGTTGCAGCAAGAAAACAATGGCTTGCTGATCATTTACAACTAAGAGGTAAGTTAATATTAGATGACGGTGCTGTCGATGCGTTAAAAAAAGAAGGTAAAAGTTTATTGCCTATTGGTGTCACTTCGGTTGAAGGGGATTTTGATCGTGGAGAGGTTGTGCTTTGTTTGGATGCAAGGGGCGGCGAGATTGCGCGTGGACTCATCAATTATAATGCGGCCGAAACAAAAAAAATTATGGGCAAATCTACTAATTCTATAGAAAATTTATTGGGCTATATTGATCAACCTTCTTTGATTCATCGAGATAATTTAATTTTACTTTAAGATTTTTAAAGGGAGTTTTGTATGTCAGAAAATAAAAAACTTGTCGCCATTGTTATGGGATCTGACAGTGATTGGCCGGTCATGAAATTTGCAGCTCAAATGCTTGCAGATTTTGATGTGCCTTACGAAGCCCAGGTCATTTCAGCGCATCGAACCCCAGATTTGATGTTTAAATTTGCTGAAGATGCTGCAAAAGAAGGCTATCAAATTATTATTGCAGGTGCAGGAGGTGCGGCTCATCTGCCTGGCATGGTTGCATCTAAAACCACATTGCCCGTATTAGGCGTACCGATTCCTTCAAAACATCTTCAAGGTCAAGACTCTTTATTATCGATTGTACAAATGCCAAGAGGTATTCCTGTAGCCACTTTTGCTATCGGTGAGGCAGGGGCTGCAAATGCAGGACTTTTCGCAGTATCTATTTTGGCGCATGAAAATAAAGTATTAGCTAAAAAGCTTGAAGTGTTTAGAGAGAAGCAAGCTAAAAAAGTCATCGATATGAATTTATCGGAGAAGCCTTGAGTCAGCTAAATCAACCGCTTTTACCTCCAGCGATGCTTGGCATTCTTGGAGGAGGTCAGTTAGGCCGTTTCTTTGTGATTGCAGCTCATGAGATGGGTTACAAAGTCACTGTATTAGATCCTGATCCACAAAGTCCGGCAGGGACCATCGCAGATATTCATTTATGTAAATCTTATGATGACGTATCGGCTTTGGAAGTTATGAGAGATACATGTCAAGGCGTAACCACTGAATTTGAAAATGTTCCTGCAGATAGCATGGACTTCTTATCGAAAAAGATACATGTGAGCCCTTCAGCAGAATCGGTAAGAGTCGCTCAGTATCGCGTTCTTGAAAAAACTTTTTTAAAAGAGTCAGGACTTCC
>JAPLQN010000079.1 GCA_026399645.1 Candidatus Methylopumilus sp.
ATTTCTTTAATATAGTGAATACGTTCCTGATGTGTACTTGAAGATGATGTAAATCCAAAAGCTTGGATTTTTTCAAAGACACCTTCTTGGTTTAAATCAAAATTGCCACCTTGATCGATTGACTTCCATAGTGCATTTAATTTTTTACTATCTCGTCCAATTAAGTCAAAAATAAAACGTTCAAAATTTGATGCTTTGGATATGTCCATTGAAGGGCTTGATGTATGGAAGGTATTCTCTGAGTTTCGCGGCTTGTACATACCTGTCTTAAAGAATTCATCTAAGACATTATTTTCATTCGTAGCCACCACAAGTCTCTTAATAGGAAGTCCCATCATGCGCGCAATATGGCCTGCACAGATATTACCAAAATTACCTGTAGGCACTGTAAAACTAACTTCTTCATTATTCTTGGCCACAGCAAGATAACCTTTAAAGTAATAAACGATCTGAGCTAGAATTCTTCCCCAGTTAATTGAATTCACCGCGCCAATTTTAAAATCCCTTTTAAAATTTAAGTCATTAGAAACGGCTTTTACAATATCTTGGCAATCATCAAAAACACCCTTGATGCTTAAATTAAAAATATTAGGGTCTTGAATACTAAACATCTGGGCTGCTTGAAAACGGCTCATTTTTTGGTAAGGTGACAACATAAAGACATTGATACCTTTTTTGCCTCGCATTGCATACTCTGCAGCTGAACCTGTATCTCCTGAAGTTGCCCCTAGAATATTAATTTCAGCATTTTCTTTTGTGAGCACATACTCAAAAAGACTACCGAGTAACTGCATTGCAATATCTTTGAATGCCAGTGTGGGTCCGTTTGAAAGCGAAAGAATATATAAATTGTCTTTAACTTTTAAAATAGGCGTAATGTCTTCAGCTTTTTGCTGTGGTCTTGAAAATGCATATACTTCTTTTGTATATGTTTTATTGATAATCGCCTTTAAATCATCTTTCGGTATGTCATCAATAAATTTAGAAATAATGTGAAAAGCAAGCTCAGGATAGTTCATGCTTTGCATGCTGTTTAAATCTTGGGCTGAAAATTTAGGATAAGTCTCTGGAAGATACAAGCCACCGTCAGGAGCAAGACCTCCTAACAAAATCTCTGAAAAAGAAAGTGGTTTCGATTGGCCACGCGTTGAAATATATTTCATAAAACCTTTATTAACTAAGTTCTTCTAATCTAATTTTAATAACATTCCCAATAGTAGCTGACATGGATTCAATAGAATGAATCACAACATTGATATCTTTCTCAACAGCTAAATGACTTAGTATGACAATGTCAGCTTCAGTTTCAAATTCTTTCGGTTCTTTTTGAAGCATTGCGTCAATTGAAATTTTCTTATCGCCAAATAATTTTGTAATTTCAGCTAAAACACCTGGCTTATCTGAAACTCTAATTCTTAAATAATAACCGCTGATCGCATCATCAATTTTATAGATAGGAATCTTATCAATCTTATTATCTTCAAAGCCGTGTGGTGGCACGTGAGATGATCTAGAAATATCAATAAGGTCGGCAACCACCGAGCTTGCTGTTGGAAGGGCTCCAGCACCAGCGCCATAATAAAGTGTTGGCCCTATCATATTGCCTTTAACAACAACGGCATTCATTACGCCATTTACATTAGCAATTAAACGTTTTTCTGGAATTAAAGTTGGGTGCACTCTTAATTCAATACCTTTATCTCTTTTTTTAGCAATACCTAATAATTTAATGCGATAACCTAATTCGTCAGCATATTGAATATCTTTTTGCTCAAGCGTCGTTATGCCTTCTACATAAACATCTTTAAAGCTCATGGGAATACCAAAAGACAATCCAGCAAGAATTGTTAATTTATGCGCAGCATCAATACCTTCAATATCAAATGTAGGGTCTGATTCAGCAAAACCTAAAGATTGTGCTTCAGATAAAGCCTCTGCAAATGTGATACCTTTTTCACGCATCTCGGTCAAAATAAAATTAGTAGTGCCATTAATAATACCCGCGACCCACTCAATTTTATTTCCAGCTAAGCCTTCTCTAATTGATTTTAAAATTGGTATGCCACCCGCTACTGAAGCTTCAAATGCTAAGGTGACATTATTCTTTTTGGCTAATTCGAATAGCTCATTGCCAAAATTTGCGAGCAATGCTTTATTTGCTGTTACGACATGTTTTTTATTTTCAATGGCTTTAACAATCAAATCTTTTGCAATAGTTGTTCCACCAATAAGCTCAACAATGACATCAATCTCTTTATCCGCAACTAACTTAAATGGGTCATCAGTCACTTCGATAGAGCTTCCTACGATTTCTTTTGCGCGCACAATGTCTTTATCTGCAACAGCAATAATTTTCATATCTGTCGCTGTCTTACGCTGAATTTCGGTAATGTTTGATTTTAAAAGCTCAAATACACCGCCACCCACTGTGCCAATACCTAATAAACCTATATTCATTCTTTTCATCGGCTATAGCTTTCTAATGCGCAGTATTTTTTTTATAGTTTTCAAGGTAATCTGCAATCCGATTAATTGACTCTTTAAGATCATTTTCATTGGGTAAGAATACAATTCTTATATGGTCAGGATCTTTCCAATTAAATCCTGTGCCCTGAACTAATAAGACTTTTTTATCAATCAATAATTTTAAAATAAATTCTTGGTCATCTTTAATTGGATATATTTTTGGATCTAATTTAGGAAATAGATACATCGCAGCCTCTGGCTTAACACATGTCACACCAGGTATCGAAACAAGCATATCGTAAGCAAGTTCTCTTTGCTTGAAGAGTCGTCCTGAAGGGGCGACGAGATCATCAATACTTTGGTATCCGCCCAAAGCAGTTTGAATTGCAAGCTGTCCAGGAACGTTTGCACATAAACGCATAGAAGCTAACATGTTAAGACCTTCAATATAATCCGCAGATTCTTTCTTATTTCCAGACACGACTAACCACCCTGCACGATAACCACATGCACGATAGTTTTTTGATAAGCCGTTCAATGTCACAAAGAGAAGATCATCTGCAAGAGATCCAATTGAAATATGTTTCTTTTTGTCGTAAATCACCTTGTCGTAAATCTCATCTGCAAAAACAACAAGTTTATGTTTCCTTGCAATTTGAATAACGCCCTCTAGAATTTCTTTTGGGTAAAGCGCACCTGTTGGATTATTTGGATTAATTACTAAAATTGCTTTTGTTTTACTTGTGATTTTACTTTCGATATCTTTAAGATCTGGGTACCAGTTTGAAGCTTCATCACATAAATAATGTCTAGGTTTTCCGCCTGCCAATGAAACAGCTGCAGTCCATAGCGGGTAATCTGGCATGGGAATCAACACTTCATCATCGTTATCTAACAATGCCTGCATCGACATCACGATAAGCTCTGAAACGCCATTACCAATAATCACATCATCTACATCCACATTTGGAATGTTTTTTTGCTGTGTGTAATGCATGATAGATTTTCTTGGCTCAAAAAGCCCCTTACTATCCGTATAGCCGGATGCTTTCCCCATATTCCGAATCACGTCTTGCACAATCTCTTCAGGCGCTTCAAATCCAAAGGCGGCTGGATTACCAATGTTAAGCTTGATAATGCGCTGACCTTCTTCTTCCATTTTTTTAGCGTGCGCTAACACAGGTCCGCGAATGTCATAACAGACGTTACTTAATTTCGATGATTTTTTTAGCTGAGCCAATTTAATTACCTATATTTGAATATATGATATCTTACCTTGTGAACGCGCATTCCGCCAACAATTGAGAGGGTTTTGGTTTAATTTATTTCTTTAAAAACACGATGTTATGAAATTTCACTTAATTCAATCTGATAATAAAAATCTCATTACGGGGTACGATTTAAACTGGGTGGAAGTCAATCAAACGCGCCATCAATCAAGTTTAATTATGACCCCTGATCAACTTTTCCTTGAATGGTCAGTCAAAACCATCAAGGATATTAAAGAGAATAGTTTTGAAGCTATCGAATCTTTAGATATTGAAATTATTTTATTGGGCACTGGTAATACACAAGAACATCTTGAGCCACGGCTCTTGGAATATTTTTCAAAGAAAAATATAGCTATTGAATCTATGAGCAATCAATCTGCATGCAGAACCTACAATATTTTGGCAAACGAAGAGCGTAAAGTATTGTTAGCGCTTATGCTTTAAAGATTTTTTGTTGAAAATACAAGGGAAACGTTTGTACCGCCGAAACCGAAGCTATTTGAAATAGCTGTTTTCACTTCAATATTATCAATACGCTTTGTCACAATAGGAAGGTCTTTAGCTAAAGGATCTAATTCTTCAATATTCACTGATGGCGCAATAAATTTATTTTCCATCATGATAAGACTATAGATCGCTTCATTTACTCCGGCTGCACCTAATGCATGACCAGATAATGATTTAGTCGATGCAATATGTGGCATAGGGCCATATTTATTATCCCCAAATACAGTACGAATCGCTTCAAGTTCTTTAACATCACCCACAGGGGTGCTTGTGCCATGTGTATTCATATAATCGACTTGGTCGATCCCTTGGAGCGCTAAAGCCATACACCGCTCAGCACCTTCACCACTTGGTGCCACCATATCATAACCATCAGATGTCGCGCCGTAACCTACGACTTCTGCATAAATTTTTGCATTGCGTGCTTTTGCATGCTCATACTCTTCTAGAACCAAAATACCGCCACCGCCTGAAATCACAAAACCATCTCGATTAACATCATAAGTCCGTGAGGCTTTTTCTGGAGTCTCATTGTATTTACTTGAAAGAGCGCCCATACCATCGAACATGAATGAAAGTGTCCAATGCTCTTCTTCGGCGCCACCTGCAAAAATAATATCTTGTTTACCTAGCTGAATTTGTTCTAAGCCCGCACCAATACAATGAGCGCTGGTTGAACATGCTGAGGTAATAGCATAGTTCACACCTTTAATTTTGGCACCCGTTGCAAGACATGCTGAAACACCACTCGCCATTGCTTTTGTGACCATATATGGGCCTACACGTCGAATACCTTTTTCTCGTATGGTATCTATACCTTCTAAAACACTTTCATGTGAAGCGCCTCCTGCGCCCACAATCAAACCGGTACGTATATTTGAAACCATAGCTTCAGACAACGCTGAATCAGCAATCGCTTCTTGCATAGCGAGCCAAGCATAAGCATGACCTTTTGCCATGAAGCGAAATAATTTTCGATCAATTAATTCTTCAAGATTAAGATTTTTGATGGAGCCTGCAACATGTGAGCGTAGTCCCATGGCAGCGTAATCTGGCTGGAATGTAATGCCAGAGCGAGCATGATATAAGCTATCTTGAACTTCTTTTTTATTATTACCTAGGCTAGATACAATTCCTAATCCAGTAACAACAACACGACGGGTCATGCGTCGCCTCCCATTAAATAAAGATCAAAAATTATCAGTGCGCGTAAATAAACCGACACGCAAATCTTTAGCATGGTAAATCTCTCGACCATCGACTGACATTTTAGCATCAGCAATGCCCATAATGAGTTTACGCATAATTACTCTTTTTAAATCAATAGCATAGGTAATTTTTTTAGCTGTAGGTAAGACTTGGCCTGTGAACTTAATTTCACCGCCACCGAGTGCACGGCCCCGACCTAAGCCACCCTTCCAGCCCAGATAAAAACCGACCAACTGCCACATAGCATCGAGTCCAAGGCAGCCAGGCATCACAGGATCACCCTCAAAATGGCAGCCAAAGAACCAAAGGTCTTTATTTACATCTAGTTCAGCAATAATCTGTCCATTACCATATTCGCCACCATCATCTGTGATAGCCACGATGCGATCAAACATAAGCATAGGGGGTAGTGGAAGTTGAGCATTTCCTGGCCCAAACATCTCCCCTCGACCACAAGACAAAAGCTCTTCTTTTGTATAGCTATTTTTTTTAGACATTGAATTTATAAGCAGTTGATAATAAAAATTGTGGAAAATATTCTTTGATAATTCAACTATTTTATCGTGTTTTTATCTATTTACCCTGATAAATTATTACGCTACTATGAAAGTCATAGTAAAACACTCAACTAACAATTTCATCTATTAGGGATTCCATATGAGCGACCAAAATCTGGCCGACTGGAGAAAGCTTGCAGTCAAACTTGAAACAGAAATTAATAAAG
>JAPLQN010000035.1 GCA_026399645.1 Candidatus Methylopumilus sp.
ATAATACTCATTAATGTCGCCTGTGATGTATTTGCCATCAAAACAAGAAGCATCAAATTTCTTAAGTTTTGGATTGATCGATGCAATATTCTCAATGAGCGCTTCAAGATCTTGATAAATTAATTCATCTGCACCAATCTCTTCTCGAATTTCTTCATCTGTTTTATTGGGTGCTAGTAATTCAGAACGTGAAGGCATGTCAATACCATAAACATTAGGAAATCTGACAGGTGGCGCTGCTGAAACTAGATAAACTTTTTTAGCACCAGCTTCTCTAGCCATCTGAACAATCTCTTTTGATGTTGTGCCACGCACAATCGAATCATCAACCAGCAATACATTCTTATCTTGGAATTCAACTTTGATAGGATTAAGTTTTTGTCGTACTGATTTTTTTCTTAATGCTTGCCCAGGCATGATGAAGGTACGACCAATGTAACGATTTTTAATAAAACCTTCACGATAATCTATGCCCAGCTCAAGAGCGAGTTGTAAGGCGCTGGGTCTACTCGTGTCAGGAATAGGAATCACAACATCGATATCTAAATGAGCCCACGTTTTTTTAATTTTCTGAGCTAAAGTCTTACCCATATTAAGTCGTGTTTGATAAACAGAAATACCATCGATCACGGAGTCAGGTCTTGCAAGGTAGACGTACTCGAATATGCAAGGATGGTGGTTAGGTTTAGCGCATTGTTTAGAATAAAAGTTACCATTCATATCGATGAAGACTGCTTCACCCGGTTCTACATCTCTGACTAATTTAAATCCCAATACATCAATTGCAACACTTTCAGATGCCACCATATATTCAACACCTTGTGGAGTTTCATGTTTACCGATTACGAGTGGGCGAATGCCGTGAGGGTCTCTAAACGCAAGAAGGCCAAAATTAGCAATCATTGAAACTACAGCATATGCGCCTTTGCATCGCTTATGAACTGAAGTAACAGCATCAAAAACAACGTCACTATTGAGCACAGTACTTTTTGCCGACTCTTCAATCTCATGAGCCAACACATTGAGTAAAACTTCTGAATCTGATGTGGTATTGATATGACGAAGGTCTTGTCTAAAAATATCTTCTTTAAGCTTTTCAGCATTAGTTAAGTTTCCGTTATGGCCTAAGACTATTCCAAAAGGTGAATTTACATAAAATGGTTGGGCTTCAGCAGCAGAGGTTGAGCCTGCTGTAGGATAACGGACATGCGCAATCCCTGCGTTACCAATAAGATTTCGCATATGGCGTGTATGAAATACATCTTTAACAAGACCATTGTTTTTATGCATGAAAAAAGTATTGCCGTCACAGGTGACAATACCAGCAGCATCTTGACCCCGATGCTGGAGAACTAATAAGCCATCATAGAGTAGCTGATTAACAGGATTTTTACCGACTATTCCAAGGATTCCACACATTTCAGCGCCTTAAAATTATGTTCGTTGAGAATATTTTACATGCTTAAGGATATCAAGTGGCAAATAAACATCCACCATAGCTGTAAAAGATTCGAAATAAGGTTTAATCAGGGCATCCTGCCAAGCAGAATTCTTTTCAAATGAGGTTGACTGAATAACAAAATGACAGACAAGCCCTATAAAGAGAGCGCGAAGAAGTCCAAACATGCCACCTAATAAAATATTAGGAAGTGTTAGACCGGTGTATTTAATAAATTTGTTCAAGATAGCAATCACACCCATAGAAGAAACAAGAACAGATATAAAGATAAGAAAATAAGCAATTAAGTCACGAACTGATTCAGTATCAACCCAATGCAAATTTGAAGCTAGAGCGGGAGAAAAAGATTGCGCTAAGTAGAAAGCAAAAAACCAAGCAATGATAGAAAGGAGTTCGCGAACAAAACCACGATAACAACCTAGAAGAGAAGAGATGATGATGGTAATGAAGAAACCATAATCAACAAAAGTCATTAACTAGTCTTCTTGATAATGCCAGAGATCCCTGCATTCTTAATTTTAAGTAATGTTTCTTTTGCTAAAGCTTCAGTCTTAAATTCATCGGTAATCAGCCTAATCTTATCAGCGCCATTAACTTTGATCGTTTCACTTTTAGTTTGGATGTTAAGTTGATTTAATTTTTGCTGAAGGGCTTTAATTTTTTCGTTATCTGAAAAAATACCAAATTGAATATAGATACCGCTACTAGAGAGCGTTACTGGTTCTTTTTTAATTTGAGAGCCTGATGATTCTGGAATCTCTTGTTTAATCTCTGGCAGTTTAATACTTTCAACATTTACGTCGACAATTTCAGGACTGCTTTCCATTGAAATTTTAATAGGCTCGGTAGGCCCTTCTTCATTACGATTTTTTAAAACAAAAGGAGCTGAAATAAGAAGAATAAATAAAATAATACTTGCACCAAGGAGTCTTTTTTTAGCCTGACTAATCAGTTTGTCTTCTTGCGGTTGTATTGAATTGTCTTCGCTCATAGCTTAGGAAATAATTTTCATAATATCTGCAACGGTAAAGAAAGAACCGAATACAATTATTCTATCATTTCTCGTGACTTCCTTGGACGCAAATTGATAAGCTTCCTGTATATTCTTAAATGCCTCTATATGAGCAGATGGATTAATTTTTTGGATAGCATTAGAAATAGTTTCAATACTTGCTGCTCTCTCGTTTTGAATTTCTGCAATAAACCACGCATCAATGCAGAGGTTTAATACCTTAATCACACCAGAAATATCTTTGTCTTTAAGTATCGAAAATACTGCTATTGTTTTACCGGGCACAACATGTGTTTCGAGGTTGTGGCTTAAAGATCTTGCAGCCTGGGGGTTGTGAGCTACATCCAAAATCAAAGAAGGCATTTTTTTGACTTCCTGAAATCTGCCTGGTAATAAAGTCAATGCAATACCCTTTTGAATTGAAATTTCAGTTAAAGGCAATTTATCTTCCATAGCTTTAACTGCCATAAGCGCATTTGTTGCATTGGCTAACTGAAAATCACCTTGTAATTTAGGCAAGGGTAAGTTTATTACAAATGATGAATCAATTAAAAAATCAAACGAATCATGATGGGCTTCATAACCAAAATCTTTGCCTATAATTTTTAAATCAGCATGAATAAATTCAGCATGCTTTATTAAAGTTTGCGGCGGATCGAAGTCGCCACAAATGGCAATCTTTTCAGTACGATAAATCCCAGCTTTCTCGAATCCAATAGCTTCTCTTGTGTGCCCTAAATAATCCATATGATCAAGATCAACAGTTGTAACAATGGCACAATCGGCATCAAAAACATTTACAGCATCTAATCTGCCTCCTAAACCTACTTCTAGAATAGCTACGTCTACATGGGCCTCTGAAAAAATAATCATAGCGGCAATTGTCCCGTATTCGAAGTAAGTAAGTGTTACACCTTCTCTCGCCGATTCAATTCTTGAAAATGCCTCACAAATAAGCTCATCTGAAACAGCAACCGCTTGAATTTTAATGCGCTCATTAAAATGTAAAAAATGTGGTGAGGTATAGCAAGCGACTTTATAACCAGCTTCTTTATATATCGATTCTAGAATACTGCAAGTAGAGCCTTTGCCATTCGTGCCACCAACAGTAAGAATAGGAAAAGAAACATCTAAATTTAACCGCTCGATAACAATTTTGATACGCTCTAGTGTGAGGTCAATCGTGGATGGATGAATTGATTCGATATACCCTATCCAATCGTTAAGATTCATAGGGTGGTTATGCAAAGACTTAGAGGGAGTTAAATTAATTTTTAGATAATTTAGATATTAAATTAGTAATCTTCTTCTTCATGTCGCGGCGATCTGCAATCATATCAATAGCGCCATGTGTTAGAAGAAATTCAGAGCGCTGAAATCCTTCAGGTAGCTTTTCTCTCACAGTTTGTTCAATTACACGAGGACCAGCAAAACCAATCAATGCTTTAGGTTCAGCAATAATTACATCACCGAGCATTGCAAAACTAGCAGATACACCACCCATAGTTGGGTCAGTAAGAACTGAAAAATAGGGTAATTTAGCTTCACTTAACTTAGTTAAAGCAGCACTTGTTTTTGCCATTTGCATAAGTGATAGCAATCCTTCTTGCATCCTGGCGCCGCCACTTGCAGAGACACATATGAATGTTGCTTTAGCTTTAATCGCAGCTTGAACACCACGCACAAATTTTTCCCCCACTACTGAGCCCATAGACCCACCCATAAATTTAAATTCAAAAGCGGCTACTACAACGGACTTACCCTCCATTAAACCTTGCATCACAACTATAGCGTCTTTTTCATTCAAGTCTTTTTGTGATGACTTAATACGATCAGCATAACTTTGCGTATCATTAAACTTCAAAGAATCTAAAGGCTGAATTAACGCACCGATTTCTTTCCTTTTGTCTTTATCT
The DNA here is from genome assembly GCA_026399645.1 of Candidatus Methylopumilus sp. Classification (GTDB taxonomy): domain Bacteria; phylum Pseudomonadota; class Gammaproteobacteria; order Burkholderiales; family Methylophilaceae; genus Methylopumilus. The sequence goes on from JAPLQN010000035.1 coordinate 4,388, forward strand.
AACAAAGTATCTATGCGTGTACGTGCTGAAATTCGATTATGGAAGGAACATTTTGGACAAACTTCCATATTTTGCTCAAGGTCTGTTCGATAAAGCACAGCCTGGCAAGAGGGGCATTTGCACCACAAACCTTCGGGAATATTTTTTTTAGATACGCTTCCAACAATACGTTTTATTTTTGGAGGTAGAACATCTTTTAGCCAGCTCATAGATTTATCCGAATCATTAGTTAACTGCTTCTCTTAATTCTTGCATTAACTTCGAAATATTTTGAATTAAATTTTCTTGATTTGAATTCTCAATTTCCTGAACCATACGACTACCAACGACAACTGCATCAGAAATTTTAGCAACCTCTTTCGCTGTTGCTGCGTCTCTTACTCCAAAGCCAACGCCAATAGGAAGATCTGTTAATTCACGAATCATACTCACTTTGGATTTTACTTGCTCAATATCAATATTGGCAGCTCCTGTAACGCCCTTCAATGAAACATAATATAAAAAGCCAGAGGCTTGCTCGACAATTAACTTTACTCTGTTCAATTCGGAGGTTGG
>JAPLQN010000090.1 GCA_026399645.1 Candidatus Methylopumilus sp.
CCATGCGGGCTCTCTAATATCATCAGCGTTAATATTAAATGATTGACGAACTACACCATCAATCGATACGGTAGAAAGTTCGCCCGATCCGTTGATCTTGTGTGCATATAGTATCACATGCCCATTCGGTGAAAACTTAGGCGCTTCATCAAAAGGGCCGTCAGTAATTTTCGTAATTTGTCCTGTTTGAAGATCATGTAACACCACTCTAAATCGACCTTCGTCTTGCGTCACATAAGAGAGCATTTTGGCATCGGGAGAGACGTTAGGATTTAAATTTTGGTTACCTTCAAACGACACACGCTGTGGCTCACCTCCACTTGATGCGACTTTATAAATTTGTGGGCGACCACCGCGATCGGATGTGAAATAAATCAAACGTCCGTCAGGCGACCAGACGGGCTCCGTATCAATATGCGCACTCTGGATAAGAGGTTTTAAATTAGATCCATCGGAATCAATGAGATAAATCTGTGAGTTTGCGTTATAGGTTAAAACAATCGCTAAACGTCTACCGTCAGGTGACCATGAGGGTGAACTATTATTGCCTTTAAAGTTAGCCAAGACCGTTCTTTGTCCTGTCACTAAAGACTGAATATAGATAATAGGTTTTTTCTTTTCAAAAGATACGTAAGCAATTTTTGTGGCATCTGGTGACCATCTCGCAGAGATAATAGGCTGGGGAGACCCCACTACCGACTGTACATTAAATCCATCTGCATCAGCTACATTCAAAGAGTAGCGGCCTTTATTTTTTGTAATGTAAGAAATTTTGGTACTAAAGACTCCTGGGATGCCAGTTAACTTTTCATAAATAGTGTCAGAAATTTTATGCGCGATGGCACGATATTGTGCGACTGGGCCTGAATATTCCATCGTGGTTAAAATCGTTTTTTTATTGATATCAACTAAAAACCAATTCACCTTCATACGATTATTGCTGATCTCGACCTGCCCTAAGGTCATCACCTGTGCTTCAATGGCAGTCATTTCCGAATAATTGATTTCGCTTAAAGCTGAGGGTTTGTTGATCAAACCATCTACATTTAAAGATCTAAAAAATCCCGAGCGATAAAGATCTGCTGCGATGATTTGATGCATGCGACTATTAGCTTTATCCCCCGCCATTTCTTTATAAGGCATGACTGCAATATTAATTTGCTTGGTACCGCCTCCAGAAATCTCAATCGTCTCAATCGCAAACACATTGAGAGATATAAAAAAAAGTGAGGATAAGAAAATAAATATTTTGAATGTTTTTAACATATGTAAATTATATTTTTTCATTGGGCCTGAAGTTAAGTTTTAAATTTTTAAATTTTGAAAACAAATCGGTATCCGCGGGGACCGGCAAAGGTTGCGATTGAAAAATAGCACGCTCGACCGATTCGTCACATACTGGAATGCCGCTTGATTTTAACATTTTAGGGTTACCAATCAATTCTCCTGTAGGCATGAGTCCAATTTCAAATTGAAGCTCCACAGGAGTTGTCCCACATAACTGCTTATTCACATTCTGTTGAATTTTTCTTTGAATTAATAATTTATATTTATCCATTTCACCTAATTTAGCGCCCCCTTCGGTAGGGTTAGGATTGGATTGTTTCACGTCTTCATGACGATTTAATGAAGGCTTCGATTTATCTTGCAATAATTCTTGTTGAAGTTTAGCCAATTGATCTTGCTTTAAAAGATCTTCCTGAATTTTTTTCAAATCATCTTTCTTTTTTTGATCTTCTAATTTTTTACGATCCTCCTCTTCTTTTTTTTGCTTCAGGCTAATTTCGGCCTTGTCACTTGTGAGTGATTTGATAATTTCTTCCATTTTAGATGGTTTGGGCAGAGGCTTTGGCGGTTCTGGCTCAATCTTTTTTTCAATAGGCGGTGTTTCAACTGCTTTAGCGCTTGGCTGAGGAATTGAATCCCATAATTCCACTTCAGCTACTTGGGGTAACTTTACTCTCCATTCAAAACTGACAATCATGATCGCGACTAAAATAATATGGACACTTGCTGCATAGATCGCGGCTCTTCTTGCTATGATTTTTTCTTGAGGTCTAATCACGTCAAATATTTATTTTTGTGGCTTCAAGAGTAAGCCCACTTTAGAGACATTATTTTGTTTTAAAAGATCCATGAGACTTATCACTTCATCGTATTTCACATTCTTATCAGCAGCAATCACAAGTGCTCGATCAGGTGTTGTTTTAATTAAAGATTGCACATGACTTAATAATCGATCGCGTGTGTAACTCTCACCTTCAATCTCAATCGTGCTATTAAGTTTTATCGTGATCACAATCGGCGCTCCTGTTTGTTTTAATGTCTCACCTACTTCAGGAAGCTCCACGACACCCGGATTTGTCATAGGGGCTGTCACCATAAAAATGACTAGCAGCACTAAGGTCACATCAATATAGGGCACTACATTGATTTGATTCATCAAGCGACGTTTACGCATCACTTATCCTTTTCTTTGTAAGATGTTGACAAACTCTTCCATGAAACTTTCATATCTCACCGATAAACGATCCACTGAAGTTGCAAAACGGTTATAGGCAATCACTGCTGGAATCGCTGCAAATAAACCAATGGCGGTTGCGATTAATGCCTCTGCAATCCCAGGAGCTACTTGAGTGAGCGTTGCTTGTGCCACATTGGCGAGTCCTCTGAAAGCATTCATGATGCCCCATACCGTTCCAAATAAACCAATGTAAGGACTCACCGATCCCACCGATGCTAGAAAAGGTAAATGGGCGTCTAAGAAATCAAGTTCACGATTGTAAGTGGCGCGCATCGCACGACGCACACCTTCAATCACATCACTCATATCGCTTTTAGATGTTTTATGCCGATTAAATTCTTTATAGCCTGCTTCAAAAATTGTCGCTAGGCCTTGATTCTTAATGCGATTCTTAATGCGTCCACTATGAATACTGTCATGGAGTTTATTAAGATCCCCACTTGTCCAGAATGTGTTTTCAAATTCATCCACTGCGAGTTCTGCACTCTTTAATACAGAGACTTTAATAAAGATATACCACCAAGAGAAACCTGAAGCTGCTAATAAAATTAGCATCACGAGCTGAACGGGAATGGTTGCCCCTGTAATCAAACTTAAAAAAGATAAATCATTTACTACATTCATAAAGACTCCATGGTTTGTTTAACGGTGGATGGGATTCTGACAGGTTTAAATTTTTCACTATCAATACAAGCAATATCGACACTTGCATCAATCAATATTTCATTGTCACGATAAATCATTTGTCTAAACTCAATTTTGCTGGAACCTATATCTTTAAGCTCACTTTTAACAACTAAGTCATCATTAAAACGTGCCGGGAGTTTGTATTGAATATCGATGCGATGCACGACGAACATAATATGGTCATGATGTTTTAAATGGTGTTGGTCAATGCCAACACTTCTCAACCATTCGGTTCTCGCGCGCTCCATAAATTTTAAATAGTTAGCGTGATAAACGACACCACCACTATCGGTGTCTTCAAAATAAATACGTACAGGAAATGAAAAAGTTTTTATTCCTGCCATAAGGTATCTGTGGGTTGTTGTGAAGGTGGCTTCATACCAAAGTGAAGATAAGTCGCTTGCGTCACGACACGTCCGCGCGGGGTGCGCATGAGATAGCCTTGCTGAATAAGATAGGGCTCCAAAACATCTTCAATGGTTTCCCGCTCTTCACCAATGGCGGCGGCTAAATTATCAATACCCACCGGACCCCCATTGAATTTTTCTAGGATCGCTTGGAGAAGCTTTCGGTCCATGACATCAAGCCCTAATAAATCTACATCCAACATTTTAAGTGCGTCATCTGCAATTGAGGCTGTAATTTTTCCATTGGATTTAACTTGTGCGAAATCTCGCACGCGTCTTAATAAACGGTTTGCAATGCGAGGTGTACCACGTGAACGTTTTGCAATTTCTAATGAGCCCGATGGATCTATATCCGCACTGGATGAACGATCCACAATTTTTGCTAATTCGGTTTCACTATAAAACTCTAGACGAGAGACAATACCAAAACGATCACGGAGTGGATTGGTGAGCATGCCTGCTCGCGTTGTCGCACCGACTAATGTAAAAGGTGGCAAATCAAGTCGCACTGATCTAGCCGATGGACCTTCACCAATCATGATATCAAGTCGGTAATCCTCCATCGCAGGGTATAAAATTTCTTCGATGACAGGTGACAAACGATGAATCTCATCAATGAATAACACATCATTCGGTTCTAAATTGGTAAGAAGTGCTGCGAGGTCGCCTGCTTTTTCTAAAACAGGGCCAGATGTTTGGCGAAGATTAACACCCATCTCTTTTGCAATGATATGCGCTAAAGTGGTTTTGCCTAAACCGGGTGGTCCAAAAAGTAATACATGATCTAACGCTTCGTTTCTATTTTTAGCTGCTGAAATAAAAATCTCTAATTGGCTTCTGACTTTTTCTTGGCCGACATATTCTTGAAGTTCTTTTGGACGAAGTGCCCGCTCAATAGACTCCTCGACGGGCTCATTCACAGTACTTGCTACAAAGCGATCGGATTCAATCATGCGTCTTCATTAGCCTTTAGATAAATATTTTAAAGCTTGCTTAATGCCGTCATTCACAGTGAGATTTATATCTAAACTTTTGACTGCATTTAAAGATTCGCGTTCATTGTAGCCTAATGCGATGAGGGCGTTGAGCACATCTTGGCTAATAGAAGCCATGCCAGAACCCTTAATACTTAGCGCTGAATCAAGTGTGAATTTATCTTTTAATTCCAAGAGCAATCGTTCGGCTGTTTTTCTACCAATACCAGGTACGCGAGTTAAAAGTCCTGCTTCTTGAAGTGACACGGCTTGAATCAATTCATCGATGGATAAGCCGCTTAAAATCGCAAGTGCGGATTTGGCTCCAATGCCATTCACTTTCAAAAGCTGTCTAAACATTAAGCGTTCTTGTTTAGTCCCAAAACCAAAGAGAAGCTGCGCATCTTCACGCACCACAAAGTGCGTGAGTAATGTGACTTTATCTCCCACTTGAGGCAGTAAATAAAAAGTGCTCATAGGGACCTCACATTCATAACCCACACCATTGCAATCAATTAAAGCCAAGGGTGGTGTTTTATCTAAAAGAATGCCGGAAATTCTTCCTATCATACGAGCCGTCCTTTTTTCATACGGTAACTTAAAGCATCCATACTTTGTAATTGGTTATAAGCATTTGCATGACACATTGCACAAGCGAGTGCATCTGCAGAATCTGCCTGAGGTACTTCAGGCAATTTTAAAAAGCGTTTGACCATTTCTTGTACCTGTTCTTTTTTGGCATGCCCTGAACCTACTACTGATTTTTTAACTTGCAAGGCTGTATATTCATAGACAGGTAATTTTTTAATGACGGCAGCACTGATGGCAGCTCCTCGTGCTTGACCTAATAAAAGAGTAGATTGTGGATTCACATTCACAAACACTTTTTCAATGGCCACTTGTTTTGGCTTAAATTGATTGATCACTTCAAAGAGCCCTTCTAAAATAATTTGAATACGCTCTGGCAAACTATCTCGCGCATCAACTTTAGCGCTGACCGTTTTAATCACACCACTTCCAAGATAGCGAATCTTGTCACCACTTTTTTCAACGACACCGAACCCCGTCATTCTTAGACCAGGATCAATACCAAGGATGATAATAGGATCACTCAATGATGAATTTAATCTTCAATCACTGCCGTGGTATAAACTTCCTGCACATCATCTAAGTCATCAAGCGTATCTAGAATTTTTTGCATTCGAATGCCATCGTCTCCACTTAAAACATTTTCTAGTGTAGGTCGCATCGCGACTTCAGCTAATTCTATTTTTAAACCTGCACTTAAAAGCGCTTCTTTAATCTGAATAAATTCTTGAGTAGGGGTGATCACTTCAATACTCCCGTCCTCATCATTAATAATATCTTCAGCACCTGCTTCTAGAGCTACTTCCATTACTTTATTTTCATCTGTGCCGGGAGCAAAAAAGATGCGTCCACAATGTTTAAATAAAAAAGCCACAGATCCATCGGTCCCTAAATTACCGCCATGTTTAGTGAGCGCATGTCTCACATCAGCGACTGCTCTTTGTTTATTATCCGTTAAGCAATCAATAATAATGGCCGCCCCACCAATACCGTAACCTTCATATCTCACTTCTTCGTAACTCACACCTTCCAATTCTCCCGTGCCTTTTTTAATGGCACGCGTGATATTGTCTTGTGGCATATTTTCTTCTTTAGCGAGCGCCACAGCAGCTCTCAATCTCGGATTGAAGTTCACTTCCCCACCAGAGAGTCTTGCTGACACTGTAATTTCTTTGATAATTTTTGTGAATACTTTTCCGCGCTTAGCGTCTTGTCGACCCTTGCGGTGTTGAATATTCGCCCATTTGGAATGTCCTGCCATGCTTAACCCTTTCTAAGCCTTGATTTTATCATGGGTTCATTTTTAAGCCATGGCTGAACAAGCCCTTCTTGGTGCCTTTTAATACGATCATAAGAAATCATTAAAAGGGATATGCCAATGAAGAACATGCCTACAAATTCAAAAGGTTTAATGAATTCATGAAGCTCAATCGATGATGCCATGACGGCAATCACAGGACACACTGTGGTGGTCATGGTGGCAACGCCTGCTGATAAATGTCTTAATGCATATAGCCATAATAGCCATGCAATCGCATTTCCAAAGACTGAGTTATAGATGAGCGCCCCTATAAAGTAACCATTCCATTCAATCGAGGTCGTATGCGTCATTAAGGCGACGATGACAATAGGTATTGAACCAAAAAGCATTTGCCATGCGGTCAAAGAAATAAGATCAAGATCTGGGGATCGGGCCTGAAGTTTTTTAGCCAAGATCACGGCGAGCGCCCATGAAATGCCAGATACAATCGCTAACACCATACTGAATAAATCGGTGCCTAAATGAAGCGGATCCAAAATAAATAAAATGCCCATCAATGAAAAGAAAGCTGCAGGCCATTGCCAACCGCTTAGTTTTTCGCCTAAAAGTGGCCAAGCCAAAAGCATGGTCCAAAAAGGCATCGTATA
>JAPLQN010000027.1 GCA_026399645.1 Candidatus Methylopumilus sp.
ATGCCTGGCGGGAAGAAGGAAGTGTCTTAAAGAATTCATTTAATTCGATTTGAGGGGGCAAAGGATCATCATCTCTTGGTTTGTATGATGTATTAAAAATACTGATACCACCAGGCTGCCTTAATACAATCCAATAAAGACTAATTTTAAATCGGCCAAACCAATCTTTAATTTTTTCCTGCGTAGCAGCGTCAATGCGACCCCCGCCATCTGAAAGTAAGATCACAGCTCTTGAGCCTGAGTCAGGTACTTTATAAAATAATTCTGCACCTGTGGTAAGTCCACTCCCTATATTAGTTTGAAATAATGCATTACCAGCTGTAGCTCTGACCGCAGAAATAATGGCATTTTTATTGTCAGTCAATGGTAAAACATACATCGCAGAGTTACTAAAAGTAACCATCCCAATCATATCATTTGCCCTGGATTGAACGAATTCAATAATAAGTCTTGCAGCAGCAGCAGATTTAATTTCCCCAACCTTTGTTTGATCATTCCCAGCAAAAGGGTCATCCATACTAGCACTTCGATCTAGCACAAGACCAATTTGAGCGCCTATGCCTACTTTTTCAATTTCTTTTTGACGTGAATGCGGACCGCTTAAACCTATAATAATCATGATTAAAATAAGTGTAGCGATAAATTTTAAAATGATTGCAATGATGCTTGAGAGACGATCTTTTGGAATCATTTCGTTCCATGAATAATATTGAAGAGAAGTCTCTTTAAAAATAAGTGGAATAAATGCTAAAGGCATAAACCATAAGACCCATGGAAATGAAAATGTCATTTAGCAACTCCTACCACGAGTGCACTTTTGTCGACTATCAGTTTTCTTTCACAATCTCGACAATGTCTCGAGAAATTTTTAAGCCATTTAAGTATTTCTTCTTGATCATATTTTTTAGATGAGGCGCTAAAAAATACGAGTGTTGAAAGTTTAAAGAACTCACGAAGTTCTGAGTCAATATTTTCAAATGAAGCATTTTTTATATAAAGATGAGGAAGATTGTCTTTAAAAAGTGTTTTTCCTGTCACAAGATCGAAAGCATGATGCATATCAGTTATGGCTTTTTGAACAGAAGCAGGCGAAGCTTTAAGCTTTCCAATCGCGCGATGCGTTCTTGCAAATACACCTCTCTTATTAGGCAGCCAAGCATATTGACTATAAATATATATAAGGCCGATAAATGCAAGAAGTGCGATGATGCCAGAAATTTTTAGAGTCTTAATGGAGGCTTCTTCATCCATTAAAAAAACACCTCTTAATGGGCTCATATCTTCTTCAATTTTAACGTTGCCGAAAATAGAAAGAGGTGAGATTGCGATTCGTCGCTCAGGGATTCTATATTTGAATACTTGTTTTTCAGGGTTATTAGGGTTTAAGAGTCGAATATATTCAGACGGTAAAAATCCTGGTTTAACGACAACCTTGTTTGTAAAAATTTGGTAGGTGAGATCAAGCGTAAGCGTCGTTGATGTTTTACTTTCTTTTATTACATGCTTCATGGTGTCTAAAACAATACCCAAATCTTGACCTTGGTATTTTCTTTCGTAGCCTGGAATAGGAAGAGACTCTTTGATTAGAACATAAGGCTTTTTAATCGTGATTTCGATATATCTTGAAGGTTTATCACCTATGGTATAACCCACTTGCTGAAGAGGCTCTTTTATTTTGATAGAAACGATACCCTCTTCAATATCAGGCCATTCTTGGGCATCCAGCGCAAAGCTCGAGGTTGAAAGTAAAAGTATCCAGAGAGAAATAAGGTATTTCATAATCTTAGGCGCCCACAAATTGATTAAAGTACTCAGTCATTTTATTGGCATCGAAATGTTCGTCCACAAAAAAAGGTGGAATATCAAAACTCATAAAAGCTTTTGTAATAGCTGCTCGCCTTTTTTCAAACGAATCTACAATTTTTTCTTTCAATTCTTTTCTTAAAAAAAGTGTATCTTTTTTGCCACTCTCAGGGTCGGTAATGGTCACAATGCCAAAATTAGGTAGGTTGATATATTCTTTCTTATCCCATAGCACGATAGGAACGACATGATGCCTCATAAGATTCGATAAGCAATTTTCCAAATCAACTTCTGGTATATGAAAGTCTGAAATAAAGAAAATAAGCGCACGCTCTCGCGGCATGTATTGATAAAGATCTTTGATTGCTCTGTTGGATTTATTTGTTGATGTAAATTTTTTAAGTTCATTGATGAGTGTCATTGCATGCTGTGATCTAAATGAAATAGGCGTCAACCAATCTTCTCTAATTTCGTCATCAAAACCTACAACCCCTAAAGCATCATGACGATCAATCACTGAATGTGCAATGGATTGAGCGACTTCGGCCGCAAGATTAATTTTTTTATTTTTACCGCCAAAATTCATACTGGCAGATAAGTCACACACAATCATGACGGGTGTTGCACTTCGCTGATTAAATATTTTGACGTGAATCTCACCTAAGGGATCTCGAATCGATTGGCGAATATCAATTCTTCTTGGATCTGGATATGAGAGAAGTGTTGTATGACCAGCGAACTCAATACCCATACCTCTTTGGTTACTTTTGTGACGACCAGGATGCTTGCCTTTAGATTTCCAACCGATGTGGTAATCGAATAGTGGAGTTACTTGTGTCATCTTGTTTAGGGTGCTTTAATAACGTTCAAAATTCCATTGGTTAAATCCCTAGCAATTACAGTTCTTCGCATTTCATAAATAGGATTAAATACGAGTCGATGTGCAATGGTTTCGTGGAATACCGCATGAATATCTGTTGGAGTCACAGAACTCCGTTCATTTAACCAAGCGTTAACTCGAGCTGCTCTCATCATCATCATCATTCCTCTAGGGCTTGATCCCGATATCATTAATCGATTCATATCAAGATCAGATATCTTAATCCCATAATCAGCAGGACTTTTTGTTGCTTTCCATAGATTAAGTGCATAATTTTTTAGTGCATCTGTTGCAGTAATTGTTTCTTGAATTGTCTTGGCTATATCTTTCAACTTATCAAATTTTAGTAAATTAGGTTTAACTTCACTTACAAGATTGTCAGCATCATGAAACCTTGTTTCAAAAGTTAAACTTTTCATCATGTCATCATTTTTAGGGATGAGTATTGGAATCTCCATCATAAATCGATCACGTGCGGCAGA
>JAPLQN010000012.1 GCA_026399645.1 Candidatus Methylopumilus sp.
ATGGTGATTTAGGCATGATTACATTTAATGATGTAGTCATCTTTCTATCAAATTCTGGTAAAAGTGATGAGCTTTTATCTATCCTGCCTGTCATTAAAAGAATCGGTGCAAAAATTATTTCAATTACAGGAAATACTGATTCTGAGCTTGCTAGGGAATCTGAAATTCATTTAAGCGCTCATGTATCTCAAGAGGCTTGCCCTTTGGGGCTTTCCCCTACCGCAAGCTCAACAGCATCGCTTGCTTTAGGAGATGCATTAGCAATTTGTGTTCTTGACCAAAGAGCATTTACCGCTGAAGATTTTGCTCGATCACATCCAGGCGGCAGTTTGGGCAAAAGACAAGTTGTGCGGGTAAGAGACATTATGAGAAAGGTTGATAAAGCGCCTTCCATCAAAGAAGATGCATTACTTTCTGGTGCAGTGCTTGAAATATCTCTTAAAGGCTTAGGCTTTACAGCAATAGTTAACGCTCATTCCGAGCCCATTGGCATATTTACTGATGGTGATTTAAGAAGACAGCTAGCTAAAAAAATAGATTACGAAAAACAGCCCATTAAAGAAATTATGAACAAAAATCCTAAGACAATATTTGATGATCAAATCATTATTGATGCAATCAACTTAATGGATTTCAATAAAATTAATGGCATTCTTGTAGTTAACAGAGAGAATAAATTAGTAGGCGCTTTTAATATGCATGATCTCTTTAAAGCGAAAGTCATTTGATGGATTCAACCCTTAAAAAACGTGCACAAAAAATCAAGCTTATGATTTTTGATGTTGATGGTGTAATGACTGATGGTTCTCTATTCATTGGGGATGATGGTCAAGAGTATAAAATGTTTAATACGCAAGATGGTTTAGGTATGCGATTACTTAAAAAAAGTGGGGTTAAACTTGCAATTATTACCGGCCGCAATTCAAATAGTGTTCTTATTCGCGCTGAAAATTTAGAGGTAGATTACTTTTACCAAGGCATTTCAGACAAAAAAGAAGCGTTTGCTGATCTCATTAAGAAAACAGGATTCAGGTCTGAAGAATGTGCATTTATGGGAGATGACATTGTAGATTTGCCTCCTATGTTGCAATCGGGTTTAGCTATTTCTGTTCCTGCAGGTCACGATGAAGTAAAAAAAATTGCGCATTTTGTTACAGAAAAGATTGCCGGCTATGGTGCCGTTCGAGAGGCCTGTGATTTTATTATGAAGGCTCAAGGCACTTATGATGAAATTGTTGCACCTTACTTTAAATGATCAATCGCTTCTCTGTTTTATTCCCTATTTTTTTTGCTGCAATCTTAGCTTTTATTTCTTACTGGGTTCAAGTTTCTGTTGAAAATGAAAGTGAAAAAAGAGGAAATAAACTAAGCAACAGCCCCGATTATTTTTTAACAAATTTCAAAACAATACAAACTGAATCAAATGGATCTATTCATTTCATTTTGTCTGCAAATGAAATGACGCATTTCGCTCAAGATGACACGACGCGGCTTAAAAAACCTCTTTTTATTAGGTATAAAAATAATGTGCCTAGCTCAAAAATTGAAGGTGGCATTGGTCTTGTTTCAACCGACGGCGAAGAGGTACAAATGATTGATAATGTAAAAGTGGCTCGCCTCGAAACTGAAACAAAGCCAAAAATGGAGCTCTTTACAGATCAATTAACTATATTGCCAAATAAAGACCAAGCATATACAAAAAGGCCTGTTCGCATTACTCAAGATCCCAAAACAGTCGTTAATGCAATTGGCATGAATTATGACAAAAAGAATGGAATAATGACGTTATTAGCTAAAGTTCGTGTGCATTATGAAAAGCCGGTTAAAAAAACAAATTTAAACGCTCTTCCTATTATTCAAAATAAGAATCTAAAAAAATAATGCGCTTATCTTTTTTTACAGCATACTCACTGAAAATTATCTTTGCTGGCTTATGCATTATTAGCATCAGTTCATCTTACGTCTTTGCAGAAAAGGCGGACCGAGACAAGCCCATTGAGCTTGAATCTGACACCATGACATCTGATGATTCAAAGAATACAAGTGTATATTCTGGTAATGTCATTTTGACACAAGGTACACTTCTTATTAAAGCCGACGAGCTTACCATTCGAGAAGACAATCAAGGCTTCCAACATAGTACAAGTGTCGGCAACCCTACAACCTTCAAACAAAAACAAGAAGGTAAAAATGAATACATTGAAGGCAGCGCTCAGAGGATTGAATATGATGGCCGTATGGACAAAGTTCATTTATATAGTAAAGCGTGGGTAAAAAAAGGCGGGGATATTGTTCAGGGTGATTACATCATGTACGACGCAAATGCTGAATTTGCAAAAGCAATGTCAGGTAATACTAAAAATAAAGCAGGCGAGACTGTACCGGGTGGCAGAACGCGTGCAATTATTCAGCCCAAGAAAAAACCACAGGAATAACAAGTCGCTATGAGTGAATTAGTCATTGAAAATCTTAAAAAAACTTTTAAAAAAAGAACTGTCGTTCAAGATGTATCTTTAACTATCAAGAGTGGTGAAATCGTAGGGTTGCTGGGGCCCAATGGCGCTGGTAAAACAACAAGTTTTTATATGATCGTAGGGCTTATTCCAAGCGATCGAGGACGTATCTCACTCGATGGTGCAAATATATCAAAAATGCCTATTCATAGTCGTGCAAAATTAGGTCTCTCTTACCTTCCTCAAGAACCTTCGATCTTTAGAAAAATGACGGTGGCTGAAAATATTTTAGCTATTTTAGAATTGCAAGACTTAACTCGCGAAAAAATGAATGCAAGACTTGAAGGGCTTCTTCAGGAATTAGGTATTAGTCATATTAGAAACAATCCTGCAATCAGCCTTTCCGGGGGCGAAAGACGTCGCGTTGAAATTGCCAGATGCCTTGCCTCTGATCCTGCATTTATTCTATTAGATGAACCTTTTGCGGGTATTGATCCGATTGCGGTCATTGATATTCAAAAAATCATTAAATATCTTGCTGAACAAAAAATTGGCATTCTCATTACAGATCATAATGTTCGTGAAACTTTGGGCATTTGTGATCGCGCATATATTGTAAATCAAGGAAAAATTCTTGCATCTGGACTACCTAAAACTCTTGCTAATGATCAAAATGTTAAAGATGTTTATTTAGGTAAGGATTTTTATCTATAACTATTTAGACTAGCGCTATTTAAGCGATGAAACAAAATCTTCAATTTAAAGCGTCTCAACACTTATCGCTTACTCCCCAGCTTCAACAGTCTATTAAGCTTCTCCAGATGTCATCTGTGGAGCTTAATCAAGAACTTGAAATTCTCATTCAACAAAACCCTTTAATTGAAATGCTAGAGGAAGATGAGGAAGACGGCAACGATATTGCGACAACTACTCAGGAAGAAACTTCATTCGAAATTTTAAACGATCAAGAAGTTCAAGAGCCTATTTATGAGCACGAAATTAATTGGGATGAAGAATACGCAAAAGATAATAATTATATCGATTCAAACGAGTATCGAGAGTCTGCGGCACAAACTCTAAAACAATACATTGAAGATATTTTTCATTTAATTCCAATTGGTGATAAGGATCAAGCAATTATTTCTCTTCTAATAGATTCAATTAATGAAGATGGCTATTTGGAAGAGCCTCTTGATTACTTCTTATCAAGTATTCCAAAGGAGTATGAAGTAAGTATTGAAGAAATAGAATCCTTAAAAACAAGCGCCACCTGGAATTGGCGCAAGAGATCTTATTGAATGCTTGACGCTTCAACTCGAAAGTAAAGAGGAAAGTCCGATTCATATACTTTCCATTAAAGTTATTAAATCTCATCTAAACCTTCTTGCAGCTCGTGACTTTGTTAAGTTAAAAAAAATATTAGGCTGTGAAGATGAAGTGCTAAGAGAAGTTCAGAAGGTAATTAAAAGTCTTAACCCAAAACCTGGAAATATATTTTCCACCATTGAAAGTCATCACTTCATTCAACATGAAGTTAATGTAAAAAAAGTAAAGGCTAATTGGCAAGTTTCATTAAATGAACAAGCAATTCCAAAGCTTCGTTTAAATCATATTTATCGAGACTTAATCAAAAATTCACAAGCTGATTCAGCTCATCATTTATCTAGTCAAATACAAGAAGCAAAATGGATTGTGAAAAACATTCAACAGCGGTTTGTGACAATTCTTAAGGTTTCAGAAGCCATCATGAAACATCAAAAAGATTTTTTAGATTATGGTGAATCTATGATGAAGCCTCTTATTTTAAGAGAGATTGCTGAAGAAGTTGGTCTTCATGAATCCACCATCTCTAGAGTTACATCAAACAAATATATTAATACGCCTCGGGGTATTTATGAGCTCAAGTTTTTCTTTGGAAGTTCAATTGACAATAGCTCAGGTAATGAACTTGCATCTACTGCAATTAGGGCTAAAATTAAAGAAGTTATTAAGCAAGAGGACCCAAAAAAACCACTTTCAGATAGCGAGATTGTTTTATTATTAAAGAATCAGGATATTAATATTGCACGAAGAACTGTGGCTAAATATAGAGAAATACTAAATATTGCCCCAACAAACCTTAGAAAAATTTTATAACTCTAACCTTAAGGAAATAATATGAATATTCATTTAACTGGCCACCATTTAGAAATCACTCCGTCATTAAAGGAATATATTCAAACTAAATTAGCTAAAATTTTTCATCATTTTGATCATGTAATCGATGCAAAGGTCACACTCACAGTTAATAAACTAGAGCATATTGCAGAGGCTACTATTCATCTTCCAAAAAGTGATATTCATGCTGAATGCAGAGGTGAAAGTATGTACACCGCCATTGATTTACTATCGAGTAAATTAGATCGCCAAGTCATTAAATATAAAGAATTACATAAGGATCACCACCGAGTTGAAGGCGGCTTAAAACACCAGTCGATTGAATAATGTATTTATCAAAAATTTTTAATTTAAACCCATTAAAATCTAAAGTCCCTCAAGCTACAAAACATACACATGGTGTTTTTGTTGTAATTAAAGGTAAAGGTATTTTAATCGTGGGCAAATCAGGCATTGGCAAAAGTGAGGTTGCACTTGATTTAATTTACAGAGGCAACAAGCTTATTGCTGACGATAGTGTAGAATTTTTCAAACAAGATAAAAATACACTGATAGGCCAAGCACCGTCACTCCTTGCAAATATAATGGAGGTTCGCAATCTAGGCATACTTGATATTAAAAAATTATTCGGTGATAAAAGCGTAATCAAAAAAGAAAAACTTTTTTTAGTGGTTGAATTGAAATCATTCCAAAAAAAAATACCCTACCCGAGACTAGATATGGATATAGGCTCTTTTGATCTTTTTGATATTACTGTTCCTAAAATAGAGATTCCTGTAAATAAAACAAGACATGTAAGCCTTTTAATTGAAACTGCAGTTAAAAACTATATATTGCTTAATAAGGGATCTAATGCAACAAAAAACCTTTCGCAGCAACTTAATCTTCAATTAAGTTTAGATCATTAATTATGGAAGTCATTATTATTTCAGGATTATCAGGCTCGGGCAAAAGCATCGCTCTAAACGCCCTGGAAGATAATAATTTTTACTGTATTGATAATTTACCGGTCACGCTTTTATCTAGCATTTCTCAACACCTTAATCATGAGCATCAAGATAAAGTTGCAATTAGTGTTGATATTAGGAGTATCGATATTGAAAAGTTACCTCATGTTATTAAAGAAATTGAGTCTTTATCTATCAAAACGAAGCTTATTTATTTAGAATCATCTACAGAATCTATAGTTAGGCGATTTGGTGAAACTAGGCGGAGACATCCATTAGCAAATGAAAAGCTATCCCTTGATGAGTCTATAGAAAAAGAGCGTTCCATGCTCGCACCTCTAGCTGAGATTGGTTACAAAATTGATACTAGTAATATGTCTGTCAATGTCTTGAAGACAGCATTGAGTGAAGTAATTCAACTAAAAGAGGATCGCCTAGCCTTACAATTTAGTTCATTCGGATATAAATTTGGCATCCCACTTGATGCAGATTTTATCTTTGATGTGCGCTGCCTTCCGAATCCGCACTACGAATCAAATCTAAAAAATTTAACCGGGATAGACAAGCCTGTTGTAGATTTTTTTGAAAACTACGAAGAGGTTGATAAGATGTTTCAAGACATTAATCACTTTGTAAAGGAATGGCTAGGTGCTTTCAAAACAGACCAAAGAAATTCTCTAAATATAGCTATTGGATGTACTGGTGGCAAACATCGCTCCGTTTATATTGCAAATGAATTATTTACTAACTTTTCTAACCCAAAATCTCAAGTGACTATTCGTCACAGAGATATTAACCATTAAAGAACTTATGATTGGCATCCTTCTTATCACGCACGGCGATCTCGGAAAATCTCTTATTGAATGTGCGACACATGTTCTTGGGGACCAGCCAGTATTTCTAGAATCCCTCTCAATTGAGAATGATTGTGAACATGAAATTATGTTTAAGCAAATATCGGAAAGAATTAATCTCTTAGATCAAGGTGATGGCGTTTTAGTCTTGACAGATATATTTGGTGCAACACCTTGTAACATTATTACTAAAATAATTAAGCCAGGAAAAGTAAATGCAATTGCTGGTGTAAATTTACCTATGCTAATCCGCAGCATTACCTATCGCCATGAGTCTTTCGATGCTCTCATTTCCAAAGCAATTCAGGGCGCTCAAGATGGCATCATTCATATTCAATCCACTCAATCTTGCTAACACTTTCTATTAAAATCATTAATAAGCTAGGTTTGCATGCAAGGGCTTCTGCAAAACTTACGCAAATAGCCAATCAATTTGAATCAGATATTTGGATTGAGAAAAATGGTAAAAAAGTAAATGCAAAAAGTATTATGGGTGTAATGATGCTTGCGGCTAGTCAAGGTTCAAATATCATAATTTCGTCAGAAGGTACCGATGAAAAAGAAGCTTTGAATTCTATCGTTACTCTTATCAATGATTTTTTCGGTGAGGGAGAGTAAACCAATATGACCTCATTTAGCATTCACGGCACCGGTGTTTCAAATGGAATCGCTATAGGTAAAGCACATTTAATTTCCAATGCTCTCCTTGAAGTTGTTCAATACGATATTGAGATAAAAAATATTCCTCATGAAATCAAAAGATTTGAGGATGCTATTACTGCCGTCAAAATTGATCTCAATAAAATAAAATCTCAACTACCCTCTGATTCGCCAGGAGAGTTAAGTGCATTTATTGATACACACTTAATGATATTAAAAGATAAGTCATTGTCTTCATTGCCAAAAACTATTATTGAGAATGAAAAATGTAATGCAGAATGGGCAATCAAGAAGCAAATGGATAGCGTGGTAAATCAATTTGATCAAATCGAAGATCTATATTTAAGGGAAAGAAAGCAAGATGTTATTCAGGTTGTTGAAAGGGTTATCAAAATACTTTTAGGCCATTCAAATCAAGTTGCTGTAAAAAATGAAGAAAAATTAACAATTTTAGTCGCTCATGATATTTCGCCAGCGGATGCGCTGCACTTTAAGAATCATAAATACGCAGCTTTTATTACAGATGGTGGTGGTATAACTTCCCATACTGCAATTTTATCAAGAAGTTTAAACATTCCCTCAATTGTCGCATTGCAGAATGCTAGGACTTTAATACGTGATAACGATTTAATTATTGTTGATGGCGCTCAAGGTGTTGTGATTGTTAATCCAACTCTAGAAATTCAAAACTACTATAAAACACTCCAAGATTCATGGGGTGAGGAACAAGAAAAGCTTCAGCGTATTAAGACGAAAAAATCAATCACCAAAGACGGGGCTTTAATTAACCTCTTTGCGAATATTGAAGTTCCGGATGACATTCTCTCTGTAAACGCCTCAGGTGCTGGCGGAGTTGGTCTATTTAGAACAGAGTTCTTATTTATGAATAGACAAGATATGCCAAATGAAGAAGAGCAATTTCAAGCCTATAAAAGAGTAGCTGAAGCGATGGGTAAAAAGCCTGTCACTATTCGTACTTTAGATTCAGGTGCTGATAAACAAACAGCACTAGTTAACAAAAAAATAAGTCCCAATCCAGCGTTAGGATTGAGAGCGATTCGATTGTGCTTGTCCGAACCCAAAATTTTTATAACGCAACTTCGTGCTATTTTAAGGGCTTCTCAATTTGGAAATATTAAAATTCTTTTTCCTATGCTAAGCAGTATCAGTGAGCTTCGGCAAACCAAACTTCTCCTGGAAAGGGCGAAAGCAAGCTTAAGAAAAGATAAAGTAAAGTTTAATGAAAAGATTCTTATTGGAGGCATGATTGAAATACCAGCTGCAGCAATCAGTGCAGATATTTTTGCTCAAGAACTCGATTTTTTATCTATTGGTACAAATGATTTAATTCAATATGCGCTAGCGATTGACCGCACCGATGAAGCAGTGTCACATCTTTACAATCCGCTTCATCCTGCTGTTTTAAAATTGATTGCTCTTACAATAAAGTCGGCTCATAAATATAAAAAATCTATCGCTATTTGTGGTGAAATGGCTGGTGAACCCAAACTTACCAAATTATTGATCGGTATGGGTGTTGAACAACTCTCAATGCACCCCTCACATATTCTAAGTGTGAAACAACAAGTTTTAAATAGCTCGATCAAAAACATGAAAACTTCTGTTCTTAGATTACTTAAGCTAAACGAAGTCGATAAAATTGAAACTTTACTAAAGAAGATTAATCAATCTAGTTAGATAACTAACTTTTAATGATGATGACTAACCCTATATTATTCCGCGATAGCCTTCCCCTTTTCGATCAAATTAAGTCTGCCCATGTTTCCCCAGCTATTGAAGGTATTCTCAAAGAAGCGAATAATTTGATTCACTCTCTTAAGGGTATTGGCGGCTCTATTTCATGGGAGAATTTTGTAGAACCTATTGAAATGGTTAGTGAAAAAATTTCAAGGGCTTGGGGCCAAATTGAGCATCTTAATGCAGTCGTCAATTCAGATGACTTAAGAAAAGCCTACAACGATAATCTGATAAAGCTGACCGAGTTTTATACAAATCTTTCTCAAGACGAAGCGCTTTATAAAAAATACCAGTCTCTTAAAGATGGTGAAATATACAAATCACTTACGCCATCACAAAAGCGCATTATTGATAATGTTCTACGTGAATTTAAATTAGGCGGTGCAGAGCTTAATGAGTTAGAAAAAGCACGATTTAAGACTATTCAAGAAAAACTTGCAAAACTTTCAACGCAGTTTGAAGAAAACATCTTAGATGCTACCAATGAATTTTCTATCTTTGTGAGCGACGCTAATGATCTTCAGGGCATTCCTGAAGAAAACATTAATAAAGCTCATAGTGAAGCTATTGAAGATAAAAAAGAAGGTTATAAATTTACCCTACACTTTCCATCATACTTGCCAGTGATGCAATATGCTGAGGATAGAAATTTACGAGAAAAACTCTACCGGGGTTATGCTACCCGTGCATCTGAGCTTGCATCTCCTAAGTTTGACAATACAAGACTCATAGGTGAAATACTCGCTCTACGTTATGAATCAGCAAAATTACTTGGCTTCAAACATTTTACAGAAATGTCTCTTGTTACTAAAATGGCGAAATCAAATGAAGAAGTTGTAAGTTTTCTTATGGATTTAGCTAACAAAGCAAAGCCTTTTGCACTCAAAGATATGGAAGAGCTTAGTGCTTTTTCTAAAACGTTAGGTATAGAAAAATTAGAAGCCTGGGATATCGCTAACGTTTCTGAAAAACTCCGGCAAGCCAAATATAGCTTTTCGGAAAATGAAGTAAAACAATACTTCCCTGAACATCGTGTTCTGAAGGGTTTATTTAAAGTAGTTGAAACTATCTTTAAATTAAAAATTATTAAAACAGATGCTCCTACTTGGCATAAAGATGTAAGTTTCTATTCCATAAAAAATGATGATGATGAATTAGTTGGTCAATTCTATTTTGATTTATATGCACGAAATCATAAACGAGGTGGGGCATGGATGGATGAAGCTATATCTCGATATAAAAACTCTCTCGAATCATCACATCCAGTGGCTTTTCTGACATGTAATTTTTCATCCCCTTCTGAAAATAAACCAGCTTTATTTTCCCATGATGATGTCATTACTCTGTTCCATGAGTTCGGTCATGGGCTTCATCACATGCTAACTAAAGTAGATGAGTACAGCATTTCAGGAATTAAGGGTGTTGAATGGGATGCTGTTGAATTGCCCAGTCAATTTATGGAAAACTTTTGCTGGGAATGGGATGTAGTAAAACATATGACTGAGCATGTGGATAACAAGAGTCCTCTGCCTGAAGCTTTGTTTAAAAAAATGATTGAAGCTAAAAATTTCCAATCAGGCATGCAAACTTTAAGACAAATTGAGTTCTCTTTATTCGACATAAGATTGCACACTCAATACAACGATCAGAATAAAATTAATCCCTTAAAACTACTAGAAACTATTCGGGATGAAATTGCCGTTGTCAGACCTCCAGTCTGGAACCGCTTTCCTAATAGCTTTTCTCATATTTTTGCTGGGGGGTATGCAGCAGGTTACTACAGTTATAAATGGGCTGAAGTCTTAGCTTCTGATGCTTTCAGTTTATTCGAAGAAGAAGGTGTTTTGTCGAGCAATGCTGGCCAAAAATTTCAAGAAGAGGTTTTATCAAAAGGCGGCTCTAGACCCGCTATGGAGTCTTTTGTTGCTTTTCGTGGTCGTGCGCCGTCCGTTGATGCCTTGCTGAGACATAGCGGTATGGCTTAAATGTTATGAAGCTCGCAACGTGGAATGTGAATTCTCTCACTGTAAGGCTTGGCCAGGTCGAAGATTGGATTAAAAAAGCGCAGCCTGATCTTCTATTACTTCAAGAAACAAAACAAGAAAATATTAAATTCCCTCACGATGCAATAAGTACCCTTGGCTATCATGCTATCCACAATGGGCAGAAAACATATAACGGCGTTGCGATTATAAGTAAATATGAGCTTTTTGATATTCAAAATAATATGCCCGATTTCGAAGATGAGCAAAAGAGATTAATTGCTGCAACTGTAAATACGGACTATGGAAAAATAAGAATAGTTTGTGTTTATGTTCCTAATGGGCAATCTGTAGATTCAGACAAATACCAATATAAGCTCGAATGGTTAAAACATTTCACTATATGGCTTAAAAATGAAATGGTATCTTTTCCAGACATTATTATTGCAGGTGATTTTAACATTGCACCTCAAGATATCGATTGTCACGATCCAGATGCCTGGAAGGATAATATTCTTGTAAGTCCAAAAGAAAGGGATGCTTTTCAAAAAATTATTGACTTAGGATTGTCAGATAATTTTAGAGCAATGAATCCTAGTGAAATTCAATATAGCTGGTGGGATTACCGAATGGCTGGATTCAGAAGGAATCTTGGTATGCGCATTGATCACATACTCACAAATAAGAATCTAACAAATAAAACGAAACAATCTTTAATTGACAAGGAACCAAGAAAGTCAGAACGTCCATCAGACCATACACCCGTCATTGTAGAAATTTAATTTACTCTACTTTACTTTGATTCCAAGCTGTTTTAACTTTCTATAAAGATGAGTTCTTTCTACGCCAGACACTTCTGAAAGTTTTGCCATGCTCTGATCATCATGATTTAGATGGTGTTTAAAATACATTCTTTCAAACTCATCGCGAGCGTCTCTTAGTGATTTATTAAAAATTTCATCCAAACCTTGATCATGAGTACCTTTACTTTTTTTTGATGATTTGCTTTTATCATGTAACAAATTAAATTGATTTGCAACGCGCTTAACATCTTCTGCGGTAATTTTTTCAAGCAAGCTAGTTTGCATTAAATTAAACACAAAGCTTTCTAACTCCTCTATATCGCCTAACCAATTCATAGCTCGCATCATATTTAAAGCAGCAACATCAAACACTTTATAATCAGATTTATCCGATTTTGTGAGATGCATTGTCAAAATAGATGACGCTAATTCTGGAATATCTTCTTTATGCTCATTAATTGAAGGAAGCAATAATGAACCAGGTAATAGTTCATTTAAAATACGCTCATCAAAATCAACATTCTCTGCCTGGGTAAGTGATTTTGAAGTTGCGCAGACAATCCTTACATCATAATTAACCGCTTTGCTAATCAGTAAATTTAAGCCTTTTTGTTGAGATTTAGTCAAATGGGAAATTTCATTTAAAAAGATTGATCCACCTCTATGCTGATCAAGAAGATCAGCCGGAGCATTCGAAACAACTTCAAAGTCCTTTACATCAATCCAAGGTTGATTTTTTGGATGTAAGTATTGCGCACAAATTTTGGCACAACCTCCTTGAGGACCAACAAGAAGAAGCGGTGTCTTTAAGGAAACGAGTTTATCAAGTCTTTTTTTAAGGTCTTGTATCACGTCACTCTTGCCAATGTTTAGTAAGTTAATTTCTATCTTTGGCAGATTATTTGCATGCTTTAAAGCTTCATTGACTGTCTTTAAGAGCTTCTGAAGTGTAATAGGCTTTTCCAGGAAATCAAAAGCACCGATTTTAGTTGCTTCCAAAGCTGTATCAATTGTTCCATGCCCTGACATCATTACAACTGGACTGGTAAGAAACTTTTCGTTTACCCACTCCTTAAGAAGAGTTATGCCATCACAATCAGGCATCCATATATCTAATAAGATCAAATCAGGCATTTTACTTTTTTTAAGCTCGCGAGCTTCTGTAGCATTTTCAGCTACAAAAATTTCGAAGCCCTCGTCAATAAGAATATCTCTGAGCAATTCTCTTATGCCCAGCTCATCATCAACTACTAATATTTTTTTTATACTCATAATTATTTACTTTTTGATATCGGCAGTTGAATATTGATATTAGCACCACCACCTTTTAAATTTTCTACAACAATAGTGCCTTCATGCTCTTCAATGATTTTTTTCACAATGGCCAAACCAAGCCCTGTGCCATGCGACTTCGTTGTGACGTATGGCTCAAATGCTTTTTTAAGTATATCTGCAGAAAATCCTGGGCCATTATCCTCAATAGATAAGATAAGGTAATTTTTATAATTATTTGTATAAATTTTAATACTCGGTTTTTTTGTATTATTTGTCATAGCGTCTTGCGCATTCTGAATCAGATTTATAAGTACCTGTCTCATCATATTTACGTCTACTTTTATTTTAGGCAACCCTTTTAATAACGTCGTCGTTATTTTAATTCCTGAATTTTCAAATAAATGAGAAATTTCTTTAATAGTTTCATTAATATCTGTTAATTCTCTGTTTAACTTAGGGGCCCTTGCATATTCACTAAACTCATTCACCATAGTTTTCATTGCATCAACTTGATTAACAATAGTTGAAACAGCCTTATCTAGAACATCTGTGTCCTCTTTGTTTAATTTAGACCCTAATTTATGCTTAATTCTTTCTGCTGAAAGTTGAATAGGTGTAAGTGGATTTTTAATTTCGTGCGCAAGCCTCCTTGCAACTTCCGACCATGCTGCATCTCGTTGAGCCTGAATCATCATAGTTATATCATCTATCATTAAGACATAGTTTTTAGCCTTGTTTTGGGGTAGCGGTGTGATTTGTAGGGAAAGCACTTGATTATTTTTTTCATATTTAATTTCAAACTGCTTTATGATTTCAAATTGCTTCTTGCTACTCGCTGCTTTAATTTCTTCTTGAATACTTATAACGAAATCTTTTAATAATTTATTTTTATTTGAAATTGAGGTTATTAATTGATCTGTATTCTTTGATAAATCTACCTGTAAAATTTTAGAGGCGGCAATATTAAATGATTTGATTTCCATGTCAGCATTTATAACGATTACACCTGAAGATAAATGAGCTAATACAGTTTCTACATATGATCTAGCAGACTCGAGTCTTATCTGGTTATTTTCTGATGTTTGGGTAGCCTGATCTAACTGTCTTGTCATGCTATTAAAAGATCTCACAAGAACGCCTAACTCATCTTTACCCTTTTCAGGGAGCATTGTCTTAAAATTTCCTTTTGCAATCTTTTTAGTGCCTTCGGCGAGAAGTGCAAGTGGTTCTGATAGTTTTCTACTAAGAAGAAATCCGATGGCGACAGCAGTCAAAATAGCAAGCATAAGTACAAGGGTTAAAGTAATCGAAAAAATGACTTTCAATGAATCTCGACTATATGAAAGCTTCTGATAGTCTTGGAATACGTCCTGCACTGACTCAGCAAGTGTTGTTAGGGAGTCTGGTACTGGTTGTAAAATTTGTAAAATTAATCTTTCATTCGAAATTGCAGCTCCATTAATAGGAGCCAATACTCTCAAATAAAGACCTTTATTTTTGATCGGCTCGATTTTTCCGTAGATATTATTTTCTGCCTGCTTTAATTGTATTAATGTCGGCAAAGCAGGTAAAAATGATTCTGCATCATTGCTTGACACAGCAATAATTTTTCCTTGGTCAGAAATGATTGTGGCGTCTTGAACTCCTGTTTTTTCTCGAAGGTCACTCAGTGCAGCATATTGAGATGTCGTAGGCATTGACGAGAGTGTAAGTGCCATGCGCCCTGCCTTTAATTCTAAATCAGTTAACATAATGTCTAATGCTTTTTGCCCGAGCTTCAAACCACCATCTAATGCC
>JAPLQN010000024.1 GCA_026399645.1 Candidatus Methylopumilus sp.
GATGGCGAAAAGCTAGAAGACATTCAAGATATTCGAGGTACAGCATTCTTGCGTAAAAAAATTCCTGAAGGCTGGGAAGAAGTAGCTTCCACACATCTTGATCGTCCTGGAAAAGTTGAAACACATGTCGACCCTTATGAAATGAAAATGGGTGCAGGCACTGATTGTGAAACTAACGCTAAATCGAGTGAAGAAAAATTACCTGATGGCATGCAGGCTATTAAGATAGTTCGAAAAACAAAAGCCGATCGAAGTATGCAAGTCGTTCGCTTACCAAGCTTTGAGGAAGTGGTTAATGATCCAATACTTTATGCGCATGCATCACGCGTGCTTCATTTAGAAGCTAACCCAGGAAACGCGCGAGCGCTTATCCAAAAACATGGTGATAGAGAAGTTTGGCTTAATCCCCCCCCTATTCCGCTCACCACAAAAGAAATGGATTATGTATACGACCTGCCTTACGCAAGGAAACCACATCCTAGTTACGGGGATGCAAAAATTTCTGCATGGGAAATGATTCGCTTCTCAGTCAATATTATGCGTGGATGTTTTGGTGGGTGCACTTTCTGTTCTATTACAGAACATGAAGGTCGGATTATTCAGAGTCGTTCAGAGGAAAGTATCCTAAAAGAGATTGAAGAAATTAGAGATAAGGTAGATGGATTTACAGGTGTTATTTCAGACCTCGGTGGACCTACAGCTAATATGTACCGTATGGCTTGTAAGTCAGAAAAAATTGAAGCTTCGTGTCGAAAACTTTCTTGCGTTTATCCAGGCATTTGTGAAAATTTAAATACCGATCATACTGCTCTCATAGAGCTTTATCGAAAAGCAAGAAACACCAAAGGTATTAAAAAAGTACTTATTGGATCAGGGCTCAGGTATGACTTAGCTGTGACCTCGCCTGAATATGTAAAAGAATTAGTGCAGCACCATGTGGGTGGCTATCTAAAAATTGCGCCTGAGCACTCCGAAGAAAATGTGTTATCTAAAATGATGAAGCCAGGTATAGGTTCATATAATAAATTCAAAGAAATGTTTGATCGCTTCTCAAAAGAAGTGGGTAAAGAACAATACTTAATCCCTTACTTCATTGCAGCCCATCCAGGTGCCACTGATGAAGATATGATGAACTTGGCTTTATGGCTAAAAGAGCACGATTTTAAATTAGATCAGGTACAAACGTTCACACCCACACCAATGGCGATGGCCACAGCTATGTATCACTCAGGCAAAAACCCTTTACGCAAAGTGACTAAAGATAGTGAAGAAATTCCTATTCCTCGAGCAGGTGGTGTGCGAAGACTTCATAAAGCATTCATTCGTTACCATGATCCCAAGAATTGGCCGATGTTGCGTGAAGCATTACAACGCATGGGTCGAACTGATTTAATTGGAGATAGCAAAAAACATCTTATCCCTGCAAGACAACCTTTATCTGAAAATCATTCAAGAAGAATGCATCAATTCGCAAGAAATAAAACACCTGCACCAAAAATATTCAAACGTGCTCGATAACATTTAATCTCATCAAGAAGTTTGAGAAAAATAAAGTAAAAAATTTATTTATTTTCAGATCTTAATCGTTCAATACGCTTATTTTCAAATGTTCTTAATCCTATAAAAGTGAGCGCTCCAATGGCAATCATAATTAAAACAAAGCAGCTATAAGCCAATGGCCATGGAATACCATTGGTCATCATGCTAAATTCAGACATACCACCAATACCTGCAATAATGTTCACTGGCATAAAGACCACACTTATAATCGTTAATCTTTTCAAATCAATATTTTGATTTACATTCAAGAAACCCACTGTAGCATCCATCTGGAAATTGATCTTATTAAATAAGAATGATGTATGGCCATCTAATGAATCAATGTCACGTAAAATTTCTTTCACATCTTCATGTTGACTCGCGGATAAAAGCTTTGAGCGCATTAAAAAAGATAGTGCGTTTCTGGTATCCATCACATTGCGTCTAATCTTACCGTTTAAATCTTCTTCAATCGCAATATCAGAAAGTATGGTCGCAGCTTGACTATTCGTCATATAAGACTTCACAACTTGACTGCCCACTTTTTCTAATCTTGAGTAAACGTCTTCTAGTGCGTTTGCTGAATACTCAATATCTGCTGCATACAAGTCTAATAAGACATCTTTAGCTTGTGACACATAACCTGCTTCTGCACGCGCTCTTAAACGTTGTAGTCTAAATACAGGCAACTCTTCGTTTCGCACTGTAAATAGTATTTTGTCTTTAAGAACAAAGGCAACGGTTACATTCTTAGATTCTTTCGTCGTGTCGAGTAAGAAATTAGAATGTAGATGAATCTCACCATTATCTTCAATATAAAAACGCGCACTTGTCTCTAGATCGGTCAGTTCGTTAGGATTGGGGATGTGAGCACCAAAAATCTCCCTTGCCCACTCGAGCTGCTCAATTTCAGGTGTCACAAGATCTACCCATATAGGCTTTGCTTTTTCGAGATCTTTTCTACTGTAAATAGGTATCTGACGTAAGCGCCCTTTAAAGAGATCGAATACTCGAATCACTGTAATTTGTTCTTTGTTTGGAGTTTCATCAGATACAAGGTCCATACGGATATCATCAGAAACTTCAAGGAGCACATCATCACGACGACTTGACTCAATATGATCCCAAACGACGATTCGCTCTTGTTCTAATAAAGACTCTAGAATTCGAGCGATTTCAATCACTTCGAGCTTCTTAATGAGTCTTTCTAATTCAATGGAGTTTTGTTTTTGAACCAAAGATTCGACAATGTCTTGGCGAGACATTTCTTGCCTATGAATGAGGTTTCCGACTAAATTTTGCTTGGCTAGCAAATTTTTAATGCTAGATAATTTCTTATCAATGTTGTTTTTTTCTGACATGATAATTGCCTCTAATTCAGATTAAGCTTAAGGTTTCGGCAATTGTAAAGTAATAGCTATCAAATTGAAACCTTAATAGTCAACAAAAAATAAGAAGTTATAAAAGATGAATTTAGTTCGCGCTTAAATTAATTACATTTATCTTTTCTTAAAGCGATAAATCAGCAAGATGGAAAGAAATAAAATGTTTGGATACCAGATATACCAATGTGACCATGGAATGCCATCTATCTTAAAATCTGAGATTGGCCAAAAAATTGGAGTGGCAAAAAAAGCTTTTGAGTGAAATGGAAAATCGAGAACAATATGGAATGGCCAGGCCAACATAGCCATAGCTAAAGCGCGATTAAATCGATAAACACAATAGATAATCGGCAAACATATAATAAAACTGTGCCCAACTGAGTAGGTTAAGAAGAGCCAATCTGGAATAGACGCCAAGGAAGGTTTACCGAAATACCAATTTCCTGTTGCTACATTTATAAGTAAAAATAAGCCAAATGAAATTAAGTCTGGCATTGCACCAAAAAAAATTGCAGTCCAGGGATACCTCTTATATCCAAATAATCCATAGCCCCATAAGGCATGACTTAATGTATCCACAATAATCTCACGACTAATTTTTTAATGATGGGCCTGATATCAACCATAGCTGACCATACTCAACTAACTTTGTATCTTTATGATCAAGATGCGCCTGTGTGGTGCCGAGATAATATCTGCGTTTGACATCAAACCATGAAGCTTTCTGCAATAAGGATGTAATTTCAACAATACCTGAATGCTCCTCATCGATCGTCATAAAATTAACTGCTCCAGGTTTAAAAAACTCCGGATTGGATTCAAATAATTTAGTGGTTTTATTTACTTCTGGCTCATGCATCCAAATCGCTGCTAAACGGTTATTTTCTCCTGGATCTTCTTGGACCAACACGCGACCATCGCCATCTACAACTAAATTATCGAACATTTCAGCCCCAATACTTTGTGCGCTTAGTGGAGTGCTAATTCGTCCGCCATGCAAAGGATTTGAGATGTCATCAAAAATCAATTGATTTACTCGACTGTCGCCTCCGATTTTATCGGTAGTGGCAAACCAAAATTTGCTTGCATCTAAAGTATCCCAAGCCCCATCTTCTGGTCTTGCAAAGCCAGTGGCGCCCAGTTTTTTAGCTTCTTCTCTGAGTGTTTTGCCATCTAAACTTGCCATAGACTTCAAGGGCACTAAACTAAAGCGCTCGTTAGTGACTTTAATCGCATACAACTGCCCGCCAACTAATCCGGATTGTTCAACCGGATTTCCCACCTTCGTTTTATTGCCTAGATAGACTAATAGCAAACCATCTTGAATATCATCTAAACCTATTACCAAAGTGCGATCTTGGCTTACAGGATTAGCCAATAAATTTTCCCAAGCAATATGGCCAAAATCAGGCATTAAATAACTGACACCTTCTAAACTATGAGCAAATGCTCGTCCGCCTGCTTTATCTTCTTCGCCATTTAAAAAGAGCTGACCGTTATATCCCTTACGAGTCGCTGCATTATAAAAAGCCGACGTTGGTGGTAAATCTGCAGAACAAAATCGATTAAAATTCAAACCCGCTGGAATCGTTGATTTAATCAAGTCCGTTCCACTTTTCACCTTGAGACTTTCAATATCAATGACCCAGCGAGAAACAAACGCACCCTTTTCACCATGAGCACGAGCAATGCCTTTATCGTGAGCTATCTCATGGTTCATAAGTAAACTAAAAGTGCCGTCGTTATTTGTAAAAACTCCTAAACCATCTGGCACACCAGCCATGGCATAACCGTTTGCAGCTTCTTCACCCACAGTAATAATTGGCTGCACTTGCCAGCCGGGTAAAGTGGGAATAATGTAGGCTGGAGCCGAAATAACATTACTAGAAAATAGTATCGTGACAAATAACGCTTTTAGTAATAACTTCATAAAGACCTTTTTTAATTAACCAATAAAATAAGAAAAAAATATCAAAGCAGTTTTAAATACTACAAAATTTACAGGATTATTTTTGATATCTTAACTTTAATAAGAGTCAAAATTTTGACACTTTGTAACATAACATTATTCCAGCCGGCCAAAAAACCTAAGCCGACCCACTCTAAATTTACTTAAGGATATAGGAAATATGATGATCGTCAGGTGTGATTGATTCTAACTTAACCCATTCCTTATTATCTTTATACCAAATCTGGATATTAATTTTAGGAGCTGTGATTCGATATGAGTCAGTTTCTATATTTTCATTTTTTACCTTAATAACTTCCTTACCTAAACTTTTAATTTGTACTTCAGCGTACTCACCCATCTGGGCATTTAATAACTTACTTTGTTTTAACATCACCGGATTCCAATAGCTAAAAGTCATAGGGCACTCTGCAGAAAAAGCTTCTTTTGCAGGTTCAATCAACTTAAACATATTGACTTCAAATTTTCCGAGCACTTTGTATGCATCTCCTCCATCTTGCGTTGAAGCGTTAATCGACTGAAGGCAGTTTTTATTCCAAAGTTCCTGCGATGTATGTTTATATTTATAAACGGGTATAGATAAGACTGTGACTTTAAAATTTGCATTACTCGTCAGCTGATGCAATTTTTCATCTTCTTTTAATTGGAAAGTATGTTCGCCAATCAATTTGCCATCCATAAGCACGTCAAAATTCCAGTCTTTTGCGAAACAAAAAATTGGTAAAAAAAGCAAAACAAGAATAAATTTTTTAAAAGAGTAATTTTTCATCAAAAAAAACTAACAAACACCATTCCAAGATTTTTCTAATGATTGAGTCTCATTATTTTTTCCCGGAAAATTATTGAAAAACATGTCAATTAAATATGGAAGCGTTGAAGTAAGTTTTGAACATGTACCTTTACTTCTTAGACTCCCCTCGTAAACTTTATCGAGCTCTTTGTCTTTAGATTTAGGTTTTGCTATATCAATATGGATGTATCTTGTATACAAAGTATATTTGTTAGTATGAGTTTGGTAGCCACGATATCCATACATAGGTAAACCTGGATACATCGCCCATGAATTTAGTGAATATCCGGAATAACCTATCATGCCGAAATCAGGGACGGTGTAAGTCTCGGTCATCTCTTTTCCCATGTCGTCGCCATAATCAAAGAAAAGTAGTAATTCTGGTTTTTTTGAGTGATCAATCACAGTAAAGCCTAGTTTCTCGATACGATCTTTAAGGATTGCTGCATAATTTTTAAATTCCAAAGAGCTTTTTTGAGACTGGTGCCATGGAACAATGGCAATGGTAGAAGCTTTGAAGTCATTAGGCAGTTCGTGAAACACAGTAAGCTCAGCCTTGAGTGTGGGATTTTTCTCTGCAAGGCTCTGACAACCACTAATGCTTATTAATGAAAGAAGACTAAGTAACAAGAAGAAAAACTTCATATCTTTACGACCATATATTTTATTTTTTGTTCCTTAATTTAGCCTTAATCACTGCATCTTTCAAAATTACGGCTTCAAAGGTATTTCATGATGCTCTGAAGCCTCCCAGATTTCTTTTGCAGCATCAAGATTGATGGCCATAATAAAGAACCCCACAATTAGGTCTGGCCACATCGACAGCCAAAAGAATCCTATTAAGCCCGCAATAATAATACCTATATTAGCTAATGCATCATTTCGTGCAGAAAGAAAAGCGGCTCTTGTTAAACTACCCTGATAATCTCTAAATCGAATTAAAACAAAAGTACAACTAAGGTTAACAACAAGAGCCCCTAACCCTGTCATAGATAGAATAGAAGGATCTGGGATTGAAGGCATATTAAACTTTTGCCAGGTTGTGTATAAAAAAGCAAGTGCAGGTACGACTAAAATAACTGCTAAACATTTATCCAGTCTTTCTTTATTTTTTACTGACCACCCAAGCGCTAAAAAAATAAGTATATTGATTGAGGCATCTTCCAGAAAATCAATGCTGTCTGCAAAAAGCGAGGTTGAGTGTATGTTATTTGCGACAATAAACTCTACAAAAAAATAAGCTAAATTAGCAAACGCTACAAATAAAACTGATTTTGCAAATTGCGCATCTTGTTGATGATGAAAAGTCATAAATTGAAATAATTATTGCACTTCAATTTGGATAGTTTTACTTAATTCCTTGCCATACGAGCGATGATAACCATCTGCAAACTGAAGGGTAAGTGTATAGATGCCAGATATTAAGTTGAGCTCGATTTCTTTCTGTCCTTTACCAAAATGTAAATGATTTGAATCTGCTGGGATTGTGAGGCCTTTTTCAATATATGGCTGGTTAATCAATAAATGATGATGTCCTGAGCCTTCTACATATTCTCCTGCAGGGCTAATCAGCATGCCATTTAATTCAAAGATCACCTTAAAAGGGCTTGTTAATTTATCTCCATCTTTTAGGTTAGCAAAATTCACTGAAGGCTTGCTCAATGACCCCCCATCTCTTGGGTAAGAGAAAATATTTAAGGAAAAAAGAAGGGTTAATACGCTTACAAATAAAAAAGCTTTTATTTTCATCAGTGATTACCTCTATGTAAAATTATTATTTAGTGAGCTGATTTGAAAAGGAATGGTTTACATCTCTATGATTCATCTCATCTTTTCTAACAGCTAGAATCACATCGCTTAACCGTGCATCTTTTTTTAGATGCCAGTAATCAATCGCTATTTGAGGGGCTGGAATATTTTCATATTTACCTTCTCGAATTCCCTGCAAATATTCTGTGTAGCTATAAACAGCCTCTTCTTCAAAATAGCCCACTAAACGATGGGCTGTTTTGGACGATATCAAATAAAGCAAAAAGAATAAATTATAGAAAATACCTTGCGCTAGAATAATCAAAAGTCTCTCAAAGCTATTGGGTTTGGCAATTTCAATGAAGGTCATTAAATGCATACGTTCATTCTCGGCCTCTTCTAGAAGTGTCTTTATCCATCCTTGATCATTTTCTATACGCCTTAGAGATTTCAGGTGCTGTAATGTGCCGCCCACCATCCC
>JAPLQN010000068.1 GCA_026399645.1 Candidatus Methylopumilus sp.
AGTTGTCCGCCTTCACCAGGTTTTGCACCTTGTGCCATTTTGATTTGAATTTGATCGGCTGAGCTTAAATATTCTGCAGTCACACCAAAGCGACCTGAGGCTACTTGCTTAATCCGCGAACGCAGTGAATCGCCTTTTTTAAGTTTAATATCACTTTCAATTAAGTTAAGACCAATCACATTCGCAACCGTATTGTCTTTATCTAGAGTTAAGAAGCGTTTTGCGTCTTCTCCACCTTCGCCAGTATTTGATTTGCCACCGATACGATTCATAGCGATTGCTAATGTGGTGTGCGCTTCTGTTGAAATCGACCCTAATGACATCGCACCAGTTACAAAACGTTTAACGATTTCTTTTACAGATTCCACGTCATCTAATGCAATCGGTTTGTCATTCGTTTTTAATTTAAATAATCCGCGCAAAGTCATTTGACGTTTAGTTTGGTCATTAATTAAGGCTGCATATTCTTTATACGTGTCGTATTGATTAGTTCTTGTCGCATGTTGTAATTTGGCAATCGAATCAGGTGTCCACATATGTTCTTCACCGCGAACTCTAAATGCATATTCACCACCTGCATCTAATGCATGGGCTAATACGGGATCAGATCCAAAAGCAGATTGATGAATGCGCATAGTTTCTTCTGCAATTTCTTCAATGCCAACACCTTCAATATTCGTAGCTGTTCCTTTAAAGTATGCATTAATGAGTTGAGAATTAAGCCCCACTGCTTCAAAAATTTGTGCGCCACAATAAGATTGGTAAGTAGAGATACCCATTTTAGACATCACTTTATAGAGACCTTTACCAATCGATTTAATAAAGTTCTTGTGAGCAAGCGCATGATCAGACGACATGGTGTTCATCGATTCATATGCCAACCACGGACAAATCGCTTCTGCACCATAACCACCTAGAAGTGCAAAGTGGTGAACTTCACGGGCAGAACCTGTATCTACGACTAAACCTGTATTCGTTCGCAAACCTTCACGCACAAGATATTGATGCGTCGCCGAAGTCGCTAACAATGCTGGAATCGCAATACGGTCTTTGGATTGATTGCGATCCGACAGGATCAGAATGTTGTAACCATCCTTCACAGCCTTATGTGCATCCTGACGGAGTGTATCGATCGCTTTTTTCATGCCATAAGCATCATCTTTTTTAAGGCCTTTCAGATCGTAAGTAATATCAAGTACGAGTGATTTATAGGCGTCTTTTGTGAGCTTAGAAATATTTTTTAACTGTTCTAAATCGTCGAGTGTTAAAACCGGCTGACTTGTTTCAAGGCGGGCAGTGGGCGACATCACTAACTCTTCACGGATCGGATCGATCGGTGGGTTAGTCACTTGCGCAAACAATTGTTTGAAGTAGTTGTAAATAAGTTTTGGTTTTTTTGAGAGAACAGGGAGCGCTGCATCATTACCCATGGAACCTGAATTCTCTTCACCGTTCGCTACCATAGGTTGCAAAATAAATTTAATATCTTCTTGTGTATAACCAAAACTTTGTTGTGTATCGAGAAGTGTGGCTTTAAGTTCTATTTTGCTATTTGTTTTTGGGAAATCACCTAAGAAATAACGAGAGCTATCAATCCACTGACGATAAGGTTTCTGTGTCGCTAATTCTTTTTTGACTTCCTCATCATCGATGATGCGGCCTTTTTCCATATCGATGAGAAGCATTTTTCCTGGTTGTAAACGCCACTTCTTAATAATTTTTTCTTGTGGGAATTGCAACACACCCATTTCAGACGCCATCATGACGACTCCATCGTCGGTCATTAAATAACGTGCGGGACGTAATCCATTTCGATCTAAGGTTGCACCAATCATACGACCATCCGTAAATGCAACAGCCGCTGGACCATCCCATGGCTCCATCAGCGCAGCATGGTATTCATAGAATGCACGACGATTTTCATCCATCATAGGGTTACCCGACCATGCTTCTGGTATCAACATCATCATCGCGTGAGGAAGACTATAACCACCGGCAAGGAGTAGCTCTAAACAATTATCAAAACATGCCGAGTCAGACTGGCCTTCAACAATGAGTGGCCATAACTTTTCTAAGTCATCACCCAATAATTGGGACTGCATACTTTCATGTCGTGCACGCATCCAATTGACATTGCCTTGCACCGTATTAATTTCACCATTGTGCGCAATCATTCTAAATGGATGTGCTAAATCCCAAGCGGGAAATGTATTCGTTGAGAAACGTTGATGCACAAGAGCTAATGCTGATTTGACACGCTCATCTTTTAAATCTGGGTAATAAGTGTCTACTTCATTTGCAAGAAGCATACCTTTATACACAATCGTACGACTTGAAAGAGAGGGAATATAAAATTGTGCGGGATCGTCGAGCCCTAATTTTTTAACGCTATGTTCAATGCGTTTACGAATGACAAAAAGTTTTCGTTCGAAATGATTTTGATCTTTGACTTCCTTGCCTTGAGCAATGATCACTTGTTTAATATTTGGCTCTAATGCTTTTGCAGCATCTGCGATATTTGAATTATTGGTAGGTACATCACGCCAAGTTAAAAATATTTGGCCTTCTTCTTTGACAATATCAGTGATGATCTTTTCACATTGGGTACGATGCGAATCTGATTGTGGAAAGAAAATAAGACCGCATGCGTATTGGCCTGAGACGGGTAAATCAATAGCTAATTTTTTAGCCTCATCTCGAATGAGGCTGTCTGGCATTTGAATTAATATGCCAGCGCCATCACCCAATTTTGAGTCATAGCCCGTCGCACCGCGGTGCGTTAAGTTGGTTAAGATCTGAAGGCCCTGCGACACAATCGTGTGACTTTTTGTGCCATGGATGTTCGCGACAAAACCTAAACCACAGGCGTCGTGCTCATTTTTAGGGTTATAGAGACCTTGTTGCTCAGGTCTTTCGAATTGAGTCATAAACTGCATTAAAAAGATTAAACGGAACCGTCAATAATAAAGCCTAACGACGTGTAATTCAACAATTATTGAGTTTATTTAAGAACTTGAAAAACTTCTTTTGCGGCTTCAATTGTTTGATGAATATCATGCTCAGTATGGGCTATAGATACGAAGCCTGCCTCAAATGCAGACGGGCCAAAGTAGAAACCAGAGGTAAGCATATGATGAAAAAATTGATTAAACTGTTCTTTATTGCTTTTCATGATTTCGTCGAAGCTTGTTGGAGCCTTTTCACTAAAGTAAATGCCAAACATACCGCCTACCGATTGTGCACTGAATTTAACATCTAAATCATTTGCGGCTTTTGTTAAACCATCCACCAGTGATTTAGTTTTCTTAGTTAATTCTTCATAAAAATTTGGAGCTTGCACGAGTTTTAATGTCGCAAGTCCTGCCGCCACTGCCACAGGGTTTCCAGACAATGTACCCGCTTGGTATACCGCACCTATGGGTGCTAAACATTGCATAATATCGCGTCGTCCGCCAAAAGCACCGACAGGTAAACCGCCACCAATCACTTTACCAAGTGTCGTCAAATCAGGCGTAATCCCATAGAGCGCTTGAGCGCCACCTAGATGTACTCTAAAGCCTGTCATTACTTCATCAAAAATAAGTACTGCACCATGTTTAGTACATAATTCGCGGAGTGTTTTTAAAAATTCCATATGAGGAATAATGAGATTCATATTACCTACGACTGGCTCAATAATGACTGTCGCAATCATGTCGCCCTTTTCTTTAAAAAGCGTTTTTAAAGCTTCCACGTCGTTATAAGGTAACGTTAAAGTATGTTTTGCGACATCTTCTGGAACGCCTGCGGAACTTGGTTCTCCAAAGGTTAAGAGTCCTGAACCTGCTTTAACTAATAGCGCATCTGCATGACCGTGATAACAACCTTCGAACTTCACTAAAGTATCTCGCTTGGTAAATCCGCGTGCGACACGAATCGCACTCATCGTCGCTTCCGTGCCTGAACTCACTAATCTGACTTGTTCGATACTAGGCACAAATTTGACGAGTAATTCCGCCATCTCGAGTTCTCGTTTTGTGGGAGCACCAAAGGACAAACTATCGAATGAAGCCTCTTGAACTGCTTTTAAGACTTCTGGATGCGCATGGCCCAATATCATGGGGCCCCAGGAATTGATGTAGTCGATATACTCGCGCCCATCTTCATCCCATAATTTGCTGCCCAAACCTTTTTTGAAAAAAATTGGCGTACCGCCGACCGACTTAAATGCGCGCACAGGCGAATTGACCCCACCTGGGATAACTTTTTGTGAGCGTTCAAATAGCGTTTTATTTTGACTCATATCGATTTAATGAAACATCTTTAAAAATGTTTCTGCAGTTTCCTTAATTGATTTAGCTTCGTAAAGACTTGTAATGACAGCGATTGCGTCGATTCCTGTCTCAATCACATCATGAGCATTATTCACGGTGATGCCCCCAATTGCAACGATGGGGATATGAATTTCACGTTTTGCTTCACTTAAAAGTTCTAACGAGGCTCTCGGAGCGTTAGGTTTTGTGGGAGTTGGGAACATCGCACCAAAAGCGACATAGCTCGCACCCTCTTTTTGGGCCTGTTTTGCACGACTTAATTGGTCATAACATGAGCTTCCAATGATGGCATCTTCGCCTAAAATGAGCCTAACTTCGGCAATATTGTCATCATTTTCACCTAAATGAACCCCATCTGCCTCCAAATTAAGACACATACCCACATCGTCATTCACAATACATGGCACAGCATATTCGCGACAAAGACGTAAAATAGCAGCACATTGCTGCATTTTAACGTCAAGATCTTGTATTTTACTGCGATATTGCACCATAGAAGCCCCACCTTCAATAGCTAATTGCGTTTTATGGATAAGTGTATTTAAGTCCGCCATATCTGGAGTGATGGCGTATAAACCTTTAATGATGGATGAATCGCGCATATTCCAATTCATCATCATGAGCCCAAAAGAGTCGGTCTGGAATAAATTGGCCCATACCAGGCTTATATCCATGCTTTAAAGACTGCCAAGTAAAGCGCTGTCCTTCTTGAATGGCTTCTTCTAATGTGGAACCCAATGCCATACAGCCAGCGATGGCTGAAGCTAATGTGCAGCCTGAGCCGTGATAGCTACCTACTAATCTTTCCCAGTTGTAACTCTTCACTTTGCCGTTCTCGTTATATAAAGTATTAATCACTTCGGTCGTCACTTCATGGGTACCTGTAATTAAAGCCAATTGACAACCCGTATTAAGAAGTCGTTCCGCGCATTCATCCAAACTCGCCTCACCAAAATCGTCACCATCTTTAAATGCTAAGCGTCTTGCTTCAATGCTATTGGGTGTAACAAGGGTTGCTTGGGATAACAATAAGTCTGACATCGCATTAATCATTTCATTTGTGACTAATGCATCACCTCGACCCGAGGCCAACACAGGATCGATGATGAGCGGGATTGAGGGATAGTCAGCCACAATTTCTGCAATCATCGCGATCGTTTCCACACTACCTAATAAACCTAATTTAAATGCGGAGACTTCCATGTCCTCTAATAAAGTGCGTGCTTGATCATTCACCCAATCTGCATCGAAAGCCATCATGCTCTCAACGCCGGAGGTATCTTGGACGGTAATGGCTGTGGTAACAGACAAAGGATGGCAACCTAAACTTGCGAGAGTTAAAACGTCAGCTTGAAGTCCGGCTCCGCCCGTAGGATCGGTTGCTGAAAATGTCATGACACAAGGAGGATTTTTTTTCATACCATTATTTTAGTGGGATTAGAGATTCGGTCATAGTGAAAATTAAAACTCAAGCGGATCAACATCAACGACCCACTTAACTTTCTGACCTAATCTATTTTCACGTAAATATGGCACCCAATCATTAAGTAATTTTTGCAATGCTGCGCGAGAACTTGCTTGAAGCACTAACTGTCCGCGCTCCATGCCTTTTAATCTTTCCATAATAGGTCGAACTGGATTGTAAACAGTCACGTGCACACTTAAATTTTGTGCATTGATCATTGCGTCATTCAGGAATTGCATTACATGCGCAAATTGATGTGAAAGTTTTCATAATCGTGCGTTTTCAAAGCTTCAAATATTGGGTGATTTGGGAATGCCGTTTGAATATATACCTCACCTTTGATATTAGCCCGTCCTGCGCGGCCACTTACTTGCATCAATTGAGAAAATAAGCGTTCACTTGCTCTAAAGTCGGGGCTATATAAAACCTGATCGGTATCCAATACACCGACTAAGCTTAAATGAGGAAAGTCGTGACCTTTAGAAAGCATTTGAGTGCCAATCAAAATATCAATCTCACGATTTTTCATTTTTAAAAATAAATCATTAAGTGCTTCTTTAGTTTTTGTTGAGTCTCGATCGACTCTTAAAATGCGCGCTTCAGGAAAAAATTCTTTTAATGTTTCCTCAATACGCTGCGTCCCTAATCCGGTTGGATATAAATCAGTATTGCCACATGATGGACATTGCTGTGGCATTTTTTCATCATGGCCACAGTGATGACAACGTAATCGTTTTTGATTTAAATGAACCACCAAGCGGGAGCTACAACGATTGCACCGACCTGTCCACTGACACGACGAACAAAGAAGCACGGGTGCAAAACCACGTCTATTAATAAAAATAAGGCTTTGTTCTTTTTTGTTTAAACGGTCCCGAATCGCTTCAATGAGATAAGGTGAGAAACCTTTTGTAACTGTCGACTTCGCAATATCAATGCATTTAATTTCAGGGAGTGTTGAATCTTCTACTGCACGAGAAGTTAATTTTAGAAACCCGAATTTTTTGGTGTCTTTGGTTTTAGTCGCATTAAACCAAGTTTCAAGAGATGGCGTTGCGGTACCCATCACGATCGGAATGTTTTCGGATTTTGCCCTAAAGATTGCGACATCCCTTGCGTGATAACGTAAACCTTCTTGTTGCTTGAATGACGCATCGTGCTCTTCATCAATAATGATGAGAGACAAATGTGGCATGGGTGTAAAAACACTTAAACGTGTCCCAATGACGATTTTGGCTGCGCCCTCTTTAGCAAGTCGCCAATGGGTTAAACGTTCGTTATCCGTTAAATGACTATGAAGTGTGACGAGTGTATATTTTTCAAAACGAGATCTGAAGCGATTCTCGAGCTGTGGCGTTAAATTAATTTCAGGAACGAGCACCAGCACTTGTGCATGTTCTTTTTTTAACGCTTCTTCAATTAAACGAATATAGACTTCGGTTTTGCCGCTTCCTGTAATGCCATAAAGCAACCAAGCTGCAAAAGTTTTATTTGTTTTTGAAATTTCATCGAATGCTTTTTTTTGTTCATCATTCAATGATGGAATAGGCGCTTGTATATAAACTTTATCATCTAAGGTGATCTCTTCTTTTTCAATCCAACCCATCTCATCCAACGTTTCGATTGATTTTTTCCAAGCACTACTGATCGAGCGAAGGCTCGCTTCATCAAGAAGCGTCGCATCAATTAAGGCCGTCACAATGCGTTTTAAAGTCGTTTGTCGAGGTGGTAATTGATCGACCCCTAACTCTATAGCCTTGGATGTTAAACGATATAGATATTTTTTCGCCATCGCCTTTGTATTTAATTTTTTTAATCTGGATGGCACTGCGGACAAAATGGTTTGCCCTAAGGGATAGTGATAATACTGACTGCAGAATTGAAAAAGCTTAAAACTTTGCTCATCAAAAATCACTTCAGGATCTAGCCGAATAATAGACTTTAATTTTTTAGATTCGATTGAGCTGGTATCAGAAATACCGACCACGACACCGATCATTTTGCGAGCACCAAAAGGCACCACCACATACTGTCCAATTTGAGTATTGGGTTTGTCCGTCCTATAGTCAAACACCCGATCGAGTGGAACATCGAGGGCGACTTTGAGAATATGAAGTGTGTCAGTCATGGTATTAGTTTTTAAGGGGAGTCCATCAATTCTAAGTTAAAATAAACGCTTTAATCCTTACCTATCATTCTAAGACGTGAAATCACATCTTCTACAATTATTGTTGCCCGTCGCACAATCGATACATCCTGAGATTTTAGCGAATTCTATTCAGTTAGATCGTCCCAAATCGATCGAACATGGAGATTTTTCAAGCAACTTGG
Source organism: Candidatus Methylopumilus sp. (assembly GCA_026399645.1). GTDB lineage: Bacteria > Pseudomonadota > Gammaproteobacteria > Burkholderiales > Methylophilaceae > Methylopumilus. The sequence goes on from JAPLQN010000068.1 coordinate 8,110, forward strand.
CAATGGTGCTCGCAAAGAGTTTAAAAAAAAATCC
>JAPLQN010000073.1 GCA_026399645.1 Candidatus Methylopumilus sp.
CTTTCGGAAGCGGATCATCAGGTAGCTTATTCGGCGTCAGTGGCTCATCGAATTTTTTAAGTAGAACAACAGCAATATTTGTTTTAGTCTTTTTTCTGATCAGCATTTCCTTGGCGTTCATCGCAGGTCAAAAATCAGGTACCGGCAGTGTGGTGAAAGAAACTGGGTCATCAGAAGTGCAACAATCTTCTGAAACTAAAAGTAGCGAAGCTAAGTCAAAGTCCTCAAGCGGCGCTCAAAATATCCCAAAATAGAGACTGTTAAATCTATAAAGCCGTCGTGGTGGAATTGGTAGACACGCTATCTTGAGGGGGTAGTGACGAAAGTCGTGAGAGTTCGAGTCTCTCCGACGGCACCAAATTAAGAAAATCATGTGGTATTTGTTTAAGGAATCGCTGTGCTGGAAAATTATTTTCCAATTTTATTGTTCATATGCGTAGGACTTGCGGTTGGTGCAGGGCCTCTTCTCATCGGCAGCATTCTCTCACCTAATAAACCTGATAGTGAAAAAAACTCTCCGTACGAATGTGGCTTCGAAGCTTTTGAAGATGCGCGTATGAAATTTGATGTGCGATATTACCTTGTCGCCATTCTCTTTATTTTATTTGATCTTGAAATAACATTTCTTTTCCCCTGGGCAGTTGTCATTCAAAAAATTGGTATGTTTGGATTTATTGCCATGATGATTTTCCTAGCTATTTTAGTGGTTGGATTTATTTACGAATGGAAGAAAGGGGCCCTTGATTGGGAATAGCGAATGAGCATTGAAGGCGTTATGGAAAAAGGATTTGTCACCACAAATCTAGATACCCTAATTAATTACACACGCACAGGCTCTTTGTGGCCTATGACTTTTGGCTTAGCTTGTTGCGCGGTTGAAATGATGCATGCGGGTGCGGCTCGATATGACCTAGATCGATTTGGTGTTGTATTTAGACCAAGCCCAAGGCAGTCAGATGTCATGATAGTGGCAGGAACATTAGTGAACAAAATGGCACCTGCATTAAGAAAAGTTTACGATCAGATGGCAGAGCCTCGCTGGGTCATTTCGATGGGCTCTTGCGCAAATGGTGGTGGTTATTATCATTATTCCTATTCAGTTGTTCGTGGTTGTGATCGCATTGTTCCTGTTGATGTGTATGTGCCTGGTTGTCCACCAACAGCTGAGGCTCTTATGTTTGGCATTATTCAGCTTCAAAATAAAATTAAACGAACCAATACGATTGCACGTTAATCCATGAGCTCAGTTGAAACTTTACATAAAGAAATAAAATCTATTTTTGGTAAAGAAATAATTCATGCATCCATTGAGCATAATGAGCTCACAATTGAAGTCAAGATCGGCGATCTCCTACCCACTTTAAAAACTATAAAACAACACAAAGCATTTCAATTCGCTCAGCTCATTGATCTTTGTGGTGTTGATTACAAAGATTATGGTGAAGGTACTTGGACAAAATCTCGCTTTGCCGTTGTTTATCATTTTTTGTCGATAGAACACAATCACCGGATTCGCGTAAGAACTTTTTCTAAAGAAGAAGACTTTCCATTATTTCCATCGATTATAGATTTATGGCCAGCTGCTAATTGGTATGAGCGTGAAGCTTTCGATTTATTTGGTTTTATGTTTACCGACCATCCTGACCTAAGACGCATACTGACTGATTATGGATTCGTAGGTTACCCATTCCGTAAAGATTTTCCGATGATTGGTAAAGTTGAAGTGCGTTATGACGATGTACAAAAACGCGTGATTTACCAACCTGTTTCGATCGATGAAAGAAATAACGTCCCACGGATCATTCGTGAAGAAGGTTTCCACAATGGCTGAGATTCGAAACTATACGATGAATTTTGGCCCCCAACACCCTGCAGCTCATGGCGTGTTGCGATTAGTATTAGAGCTTGATGGCGAAGTCATTCAGCGTGCAGATCCTCATATTGGATTACTTCATCGCGGCACAGAAAAGTTAGCTGAGAATAGAACGTACTTACAAACCGTTCCTTATATGGATCGTTTAGATTATGTATCCATGATGGCGAATGAGCATGCTTATGTTTTGGCTATTGAAAAATTATTAAATATAGATGTGCCACTTCGTGCTCAATATATCCGCGTGATGTTTGATGAAATTACGCGCATCTTAAATCATTTATTATGGTTAGGCGCACACGCACTTGATGTAGGCGCTATGACTGTTTTCTTATATGCATTTCGTGAAAGAGAAGATCTCTTCGATTGTTACGAAGCTGCATCAGGTGCCAGAATGCATGCAGCATATTATCGCCCTGGCGGTGTTTATCGTGATCTCCCTGATCGCATGCCTCAATACGAATCCAGTTTGAAAAACAAAAAAGAATTAGATGGCTTAAATCAAAATCGTAGCGGTTCACTTTTAGATTTTATTGAAGATTTTTCAAATCGCTTTCCAACATACGTAGATGAATATGAAACGTTATTAACAGATAACCGTATATGGAAACAGCGCACAGTTGGCATTGGTGTTGTTGATCCTGATCGAGCAATAGCACTTGGTATGACAGGACCTATGTTAAGGGGATCAGGTATTGCATGGGATTTAAGAAAAAAACAACCTTACGAAGTATACGATCGGCTTGATTTTGATATTCCAGTTGGTGTTAATGGAGATTGTTACGACCGATACCTTGTTCGTATAGAAGAATTTAGACAGTCCAATCATATTATTAAGCAATGCATAGACTGGTTAAGAAAAAATCCAGGCCCTGTAATTAGTGATAATCATAAAGTAGCACCTCCGACTCGATCTGCTATGAAAGAAGATATGGAAGCCATGATTCATCACTTTAAATTATTTACAGAAGGTTTTCATATCCCAGCAGGTGAGGCATATGCTGCGGTCGAACACCCTAAGGGTGAATTTGGTATTTATTTAATTTCAGATGGTGCAAATAAACCATATCGGTTAAAAATACGAGCCGCAGGTTTCCCTCATTTGGCAGCATTAGATGAAATGACACGTGGCCATATGATATCTGACTTGGTTGCCATTATTGGTACACAAGATATTGTGTTTGGTGAGATTGATCGGTAAAAAATGATACACGCTGACGATATTAAATTAATTGATAAAGAGTTAAAGAAATTTCCGGATAACCAAAAACGATCTGCAGTTATTTCTGCATTACGTATAGTTCAAACGAGACATGGTTGGTTGTCGCATGAGCATATTTCTGATGTGGCGCATTACCTTGAAATGCCAGAAATCGCAGTGATGGAAGTTGCAACTTTTTATAATATGTTCAATTTAGAATCAAAGGGTAAGTATCAAATCACTATATGTACCAATATTTCATGCATGTTAAGAAATTCTGATGAAATTGTGCAGCATCTAGAAAAAAAATTGGGCATTAGTTTTGGTGAGTTGACTAAAGATAAAAAGTTTTCACTAAAAGAAGGTGAGTGCATGGGAGCATGTGGTAGTGCACCTTTATGTTTAGTGAATAATCACACCATGCATGAACATTTGACTACTGAAAAAATTGACAAGCTTATAGCGAGCCTTAAATAAATGGTAAAGCAAATAGATTTCATTAAGCCCCATAAAATTTTCCCTAATCAAAATTTGGTTTGTCTAAGAACTATGGTTCATGACGATCCAGGTTCATTAAGCACCTATTTAAAAGTAGGCGGGTATGAGCAATTAAAAAAAATTCTTAAAAATAAAATTAAGCCCGAAGAGATTCTTGCTGAGTTAAAAACTTCAGGATTAAGAGGTCGCGGTGGTGCGGGATTCCCAACTGCTATTAAATGGTCTTTTATGTCTCGCGATTATGATGGGATTAAATATCTTGTATGTAACTCAGATGAGGGAGAGCCTGGCACATTTAAAGATCGCGACATTCTTAGATACAATCCACATCAACTGATCGAAGGCATGCTGATAGCGGCATATGTGATGGGCACGCGCACTGGATATAACTATATTCATGGTGAGATCTGGCGTGAATACGAGATTTTTGAAAAAGCACTCGATGAAGCAAGAGCCCATGGATTTTTAGGTGAAGACATTTTGGGTTCAGATTTTAGTTTTGATTTGCATGCAGTGCATGGATATGGCGCTTACATATGTGGCGAAGAAACAGCTCTCATTGAATCGATTGAAGGTAAAAAAGGACAGCCGCGTTATAAGCCACCTTTTCCAGCAACTTATGGAATTTATGGCAAACCTACTAACGTCAATAACACTGAAACTTTTGCATCAGTGCCCTGGATTTTAGAGCATGGTGGTCAGGCATTTCAAGATTTAGGCGTTGAAAACTCAGGCGGTGTTAAATTATTTTCTGTTTCAGGCCACGTTGAAATGCCAGGTAATTATGAAATTAAAATGGGTACTCCTTTTAGTGAATTATTAAATATGGCTGGCGGTGTTTGGCATCGAAGAAAATTAAAAGCAGTTATTCCTGGCGGACCTTCCACAGCTCTTGTTCCTGCAGCCCTCATTGAAAATGCAACCATGGATTATGATGGACTGCAAAAGATTGGGTCGAGTTTAGGAGCTGGTTCCGTGATTATCATGGATGATTCTACTTGTATGGTCACTGCTTTAAAGCGTCTTTCTTATTTCTTTTATGAAGAGTCCTGTGGTCAATGCACGCCTTGTCGTGAAGGAACAGGTTGGGTTTATCGAGTCATCAAAAGAATTGTGGATGGCAAAGGCACAATGGAAGATCTCGATCTTTTAACGGACGTTAGTAAAAAAATTTCTGGCAGAACAATATGCGCTTTAGGTGACGCAGCTGCGACACCTGTATTAAGTTTTATTAAACACTTTAGACCTGAGTTTGAATACTTTATTCAACATGGTCATTCTATGATTAAAGCTAAATGACAATCACAATTGAAATTGATGGCAAGAAAATCAAAGTAGAAAAAAATACGACGATCATTGCCGCTGCAGATAAAGCTGGCATTCCGATTCCTCGTTTTTGCTATCACAAAAAATTATCGGTCGCTGCAAATTGCCGTATGTGTTTGGTGGAGGTAGAAAAATTTAACAAACCATTACCCGCATGCGCTACCCAGGTTTCAGATGGCATGAAGGTTTCAACAAAATCTAAAATTGCTGTCGATGCACAGCAAAGTGTCATGGAATTTTTACTTATTAATCATCCTCTAGATTGTCCAATTTGCGATCAAGGCGGTGAGTGCAAGCTTCAAGATACCGCTGTTGCATTCGGTGGTGGTCAAACGCGTTATAAGGAAGAAAAACGTGTGGTATTTAATAAAAATATAGGCCCATTGATTTCAACAGACATGACCCGATGTATTCAATGCACGCGATGTGTAAGATTTTTACAAGAAGTCGGCGGTATGATGGAACTAGGCATGGTCGGTCGAGGAGAGCATTCTGAAATTACCGCTTACGTTGATCGCTCTATTCAATCAGAACTCTCTGGCAATATTATTGATCTGTGTCCTGTAGGTGCACTTACAAGTAAACCATTTAGATATAAAGCGCGAACATGGGAGTTAATCAGAAGACCAACCTTTGCTCATCATGATAGTTTGGGCTCACCTCTTGAAGCGCATATTAAACAAAATAAAGTGATTAGAGTGCTGCCTCGTGAAGATGAATCAATTAATGAATGTTGGATTTCTGATCGCGATCGTTTTTCATATGAAGGCTTGAATAGTGAGGATCGTTTACAAGTGCCTATGATTAAAGAAAAGGGCCAATGGAAAGAATCAGATTGGGAAACTGCCCTAGCACTTGTAAGTGAAAAATTAAAACATATTATAGAACATCATGGCCCTGAAGAATTAGGTATCTTAATATCGCCTCAAAGTACAATTGAAGAGGGGTTACTAGCTAAGAAAATAAGTAGCACATTAAAGTCGCCTCATATTGACCATCGTATTCGTCAATCTGACTTTTCAATAAAACATCAAGGCTCTCCATGGTTAGGAAGTCGCATTGAGGCAATCGGTCTCTTTGATCAATATCTTTTAATTGGCAGCAATATAAGAAATGAACAGCCACTTTTAGCATCAAGAATTCGTAAGGCCGTGAATCATGGCGCCAATCTTTTTATAGTCAACTCAATAGATACAGATCCTCTAATGGCTGTGGCTGAGAAAATGATACAGGCTTCGCACAAACTCCCTCACGCGCTTGCAAAAATTTTAAAATCAATGACAGAAATAAAGGGCGTATTAAAAAAAGATATTAAATTTATTAAAGCTGATATTGAAAAAGTTAAAACAGATAAAACAAGTGACGCAATAGCCGAGCATTTAATGAAAAATGTTTTAGCAGGTAAAAAAAATAATACATCTTTGCTTTTAGGCCAAATAGCTGAAGAACATCCAGACTTCTCAACTATCTATAAACTTGCTTTTGAAATTTCAAAATTATCTCAAGCTACTTTCGCCGTTTTACCCAGTTATGCAAACAGTGTTGGACTTCATGCCGCTAATGTTCTTCCTGAAGAAGACGGCTTAAATGCACGTACGATGTTAGAGAAAAAATTAAAAGCTTATGTTTTATTAAATATTGAGCCTCAATTAGATGGATCGAGTGCTCAGCTAATTGAAAATGCCATTGTTTCATCAGATTTTACTGTTGCATTGACCTCATATAATTCGGAATACCTTAAAAATGCGGATGTGCTTCTACCCATCTCACCATTTACAGAATCATCAGGTACGATCGTTAACATGGAAGGACGAGTTCAAAGCTACGCGGCGGTAACTCAGCCCTTAGGTCAATCTAGACCTGCCTGGAAAGTATTAAGAGTGCTGGCTAATCATCTTAATTTAAAAGGTTTTGATTATGAATCTAGTTTAGATGTCAAAGAAGCACACATCAAATTTAAAAATCAATTTATCTCAAAAGAGCTTTCTAATGAAATTGATATCGAAAGTGATTACAAAATACGTAACACCAAGCCTAAACAGTTCTCGCGTATTGGTGAAATACATCAATACCTTTTAGATCCGATTGTAAGAAGAGCACCCTCCCTTCAAATAGCGATTAAAAAAACAAAAGCATTTGCAAAGCTACATCCACTAGAGATGAAGACGTTAAGACTTAAAGAGAACGACAAAATTAAAGTTTCGCAAGGTAATCAATGGGTAAATCTTACAGCCATAGAAGATATAAGCATCCCGGAAGGATCCATTTATATACCAAGCGGTATTGATGAAACAGCCAATCTGTCTGACATTTATGGTGATATCACAGTTAAAAAAGTAATTTCAAAGGGTGCATCTTAAGATGGATGGTTTGATGACATCCATATTTGGAGTTTGGTGGCCTGACATTGCCAACACATTATGGATACTCTTAAAAATTGTAGCTATCGTTTTGCCTTTAATGATATCTGTGGCTTACCTTACTTATTTTGAAAGAAAAGTTATTGGATACATGCAAGTTCGTATCGGACCTAATCGTGTCGGTTATTTTGGATTGCTGCAGCCTATTGCTGATGCCCTAAAGCTTTTATTTAAGGAAATTATTCTTCCTACAGCATCAAATAAAGTTTTATTTTTCTTGGCGCCCATTTTGGCTATTGCGCCAGCTTTTGCAGCCTGGGCTGTGATCCCTTTTGATCTCAATTTGGTGATCGCAGATATTGATGCAAGCCTTTTGTATATCCTAGCCATGACATCTATTGCTGTGTATGGAGTGATTATTGCTGGTTGGGCTTCAAATTCTAAATATGCTTTTTTAGGAAGCTTACGTTCCGCAGCTCAAATTGTGTCTTATGAAATTGCAATGGGATTCACTTTAGTAGGCGTTTTAATGTGTGCTAATAGTCTAAATCTAGGAAAAATTGTTATGGGACAAGAAGGTGGATTTTGGCATTGGTATATCTGGCCCTTATTTCCTTTATTTATCATTTACTTTATCAGTGCTGTAGCAGAAACAAATCGAGCACCTTTTGATGTGGCTGAAGGTGAGTCAGAAATTGTGGCTGGATTTCACGTAGAGTATTCAGGCATGGCCTTTGCAGTTTTTTTCTTGGCAGAATATGCAAATATGATTTTAGTATCGATGCTTGCAGCATTGATGTTTCTGGGTGGCTGGTTATCACCTATTCCATTTATTCCAGATAGCTTCTTATGGCTTTTAGTTAAAGTTGCATTTTTATTATTTCTCTTCATATGGTTTAGAGCGACATTTCCTCGTTATCGATATGATCAGATCATGCGACTGGGTTGGAAAATTTTTATTCCAATCACCATTGCTTGGATTGTTTTTATTGGAGGCATGATGCAAACCTCATGGGGATATTTATTTCACTAAATGATTAAAAAAACAAAACAATTCTTATCAAGTTTGATGCTTATCGAGCTCCTTAAAGGCATGCTCCTTACCGGCCGCTATTTCTTTGCAAGAAAGATTACTGTGCAATATCCTGAAGAAAAAACGCCTCAATCAAATCGCTTTAGAGGTCTTCATGCGCTTCGTCGTTATGCAAACGGAGAAGAGCGATGTATTGCATGTAAATTATGTGAAGCAGTGTGCCCTGCAATGGCAATCACTATTGAATCAGAAGAGCGTGAAGATAAAACGAGACGTACGACACGTTACGATATTGATCTTACTAAATGTATCTTTTGTGGTTTCTGTGAAGAGTCTTGCCCAGTAGACTCGATTGTTGAGACAAGAATTTTTGATTATCACGGTGAATCGCGAGGCGATTTGCTTTATACAAAAGAGATGTTACTTGCAGTGGGCGACAAATATGAAAAACAAATTGCAAAAGACCGTGCTCAAGATGAGAGGTTTCGATAAATCATGATTGAATATAAGGATCTTGTATTTTACGTTTTGTCTTTCATTCTTATAGCTTCAGGACTCAGTGTAATTACTTCCAGAAATCCTGTCACTGCAGCACTTTCATTAGTTCTAGCATTTTTTAATGCCGCAGGCATTTGGCTTCTTTTGCATGCTGAATTTTTAGCGATTGCGTTAGTGCTTGTTTATGTTGGCGCCGTGATGGTCTTATTTCTTTTTGTGGTCATGATGCTTGATATTAATCTTGATAAATTAAGAGAAGGCTTTTGGGATTATCTTCCGATGGCAGGATTTATTGGTGTCCTCATGATGATTGAAATGGTGATGGTTTTTAAAACTAAACAATTTAATCTTTTACCTGTGACAGAACCAATTTCTAATACATCAAATACCGAAATGATAGGGAATACACTGTATTCAGATTATGTACTTCCATTTGAGTTAGCTTCCGTCGTATTGCTTATTGCAATTATTTCAGCGATTGCTTTGACTCTTCGCGATCGTAAAGATAGTAAAAAGACAAATCCTGTTGATCAGGTGGCTGTAAAACGTGGAGACCGTGTGCGATTAGTCCAAATGAAGTCAGAAGAAAAGTATATAAAACCTAAAAAGAGGGAGAGAACATGATTGGTTTATCGCATTATCTTATCCTCGCTGCGATTTTATTTACGATCAGTGTGGTAGGTATTTTTCTTAATCGAAAAAATATTATTATTTTACTTATGTCGATTGAGCTTATGTTGCTCGCAGTGAATATTAATTTTATTGCTTTCTCACATTACTTAAATGATATTGCAGGTCAAATTTTTGTTTTTTTTATTTTAACGGTAGCGGCGGCAGAATCTGCTATAGGGTTAGCGATTATCGTTTTAATTTTCAGAAATACACGTTCTATTAATGTAGACGATTTAAATCGTCTAAACGGGTAATCATTTGAATTCTATCTATGCATATCTAGCCGTACCTTTGTTGCCCCTCATAGCATCTTTTTGCGTGGGTATTTTGGGTCGAAAATTGCCAGAGGTTTTTGCTTCGAGTATGACAATCACGTCTGTCTTCTTTGCATTTGTGCTCTCATGCATCACTTTAAATCAGACTTTAAACGGTTTAGTTTTAAATCAAACTATCTATCAATGGCTTCTCACAGGCCACTATCAATTTGAAGTCGGGTTCTTAATTGATAACTTAACAGCCATGATGGTGGTGGTCGTGACTTTTGTATCACTGATGGTTCATATTTATACGATGGGCTATATGAAGGGGGATCCAGGCTACCGAAGATTTTTTAGTTATATCTCCTTGTTTACCTTTTCAATGTTGATGTTAGTCATGAGTAATAACTTTATGCAGCTCTTTTTTGGATGGGAGGCTGTAGGTCTCGTGTCTTATCTTCTTATTGGGTTCTGGTTTGAGAGACCCACCGCAATCTATGCAAACTTAAAAGCCTTTTTAGTAAACCGTGTTGGTGATTTTGGTTTTATTTTAGGCATTGCTTTGATTCTTTATTGGTCAGGCTCTCTCGATTACGCAACTGTATTTAAAAGTACAGGCATTATGGCGGCACATACAATGCAGTTATTTGGTCAACCTGTTAATGTCGTCACCGTCATATGTATTTTGTTATTTATTGGAGCTATGGGCAAGTCTGCACAGGTGCCGCTTCATGTTTGGCTTCCAGACTCGATGGAGGGTCCGACACCTATATCAGCACTGATTCATGCAGCAACGATGGTAACTGCTGGTATTTTTATGGTCGCACGGACATCGCCTTTATTTGAGCTTTCTGATACAGCACTTTCATTCGTTATGATTATTGGCGCAATCACGGCTTTGTTTATGGGCTTATTGGGCATCATTCAAAATGATATTAAGCGTGTCATTGCTTATTCAACACTTTCACAATTGGGTTATATGACAGTCGCACTTGGAGCTTCGGCTTATTCGGTGGCAATGTTTCATTTAATGACACACGCATTCTTTAAAGCCTTACTTTTCTTAGGGGCTGGTTCAGTCATTATAGGGATGCATCACGATCAAAATATTCAAAACATGGGTAACTTAAAAAAATATATGCCTATTACTTGGATAACTTTTTTAATTGGCTCTTTAGCGTTAATAGGTACACCATTATTTTCAGGATTCTATTCAAAAGATAGTTTGATTGAGGCTGTCAAATTGTCTAATATTTCAGGAAGTCACTTTGCTTACTTTTCCGTATTGGTCGGTGTCTTTGTAACAGCTTTTTACTCATTTAGACTTTATTTCCTTGTGTTTCATGGTAAAGAAAAATGGCGCCTGCAAAAACTTACACATCATGACGATCACCATCATGGCTTAACCCCAAAAGACAATCCACATGAAAGTCCGCTAAGCATAACCTTACCTTTAGTGCTTCTTGCTATCCCTTCAGTTGTGATTGGCTTCATGACAATCGAGCCAATTTTATTTGGTAGTTTTTTTACAAAAAGTATTTTCTTGGATATTGAAGCACATCCTACGATGGAATATTTAAGCCATCACTTTCACGAAATTTATCATGGGCCTTTTGGCATGGCGTTGCATAGCATCACAAGTCTGCCTTTCTTATTCGCATTGAGTGGCGTTGCCTTTGCTTATTACTGTTATGAAGTGAATTTAAATTTACCCAAAACTATTTTTAACCGCACACAGACGATTTATCGGGTATTAGAAAACAAATATGGCTTTGATTCATTTAATGAAAAGTTTTTTGCATTCGGCAGTCGCTTCTTAGGTGACAAATTCTGGCAAATTGGTGATGTCAAAATTATTGATGGATGGCTCGTAAATGGAACGGCTAAATCAGTGAGTAAGCTTGCAGAAAAAATACGTGGGATTCAATCAGGCTATATTTATCACTATGCTTTTGCAATGGTCATAGGTGTATTTTTATTCTTAACTTTTTTTATAAAAATATAAGATGAATTTAACTCACATACTAAGTTTTTCAATTTGGACACCTATCTTTTTAGGCGGTCTTATACTTTTATTAAGTGGGAAAATGAGTGATACACAAGCCAAATGGTTTTCACTTATCAGTAGCTTGATTTCTTTTTTAATTACCATCCCACTTTACACAGCATTCGATTTTTCTTTTGGACAGTTTCAGTTTCAGGAATTCTTTCATTGGATTCCCGCCTTTCATATTAACTATCATTTAGGCGTAGATGGTTTTGCAGTCCCTTTAATTCTTTTAACAAGCTTCACAACAGTTATTGTTGTCATGGCTTCATGGCGATCAATTAAAGATAGAGTTGCACAATATATGGCAGCCTTCTTGATTATGTCAGGCCTGCTGATTGGTGTATTTAGTGCGCTTGATGCCATGCTCTATTACATTTTTTGGGAGGCAATGCTTATCCCTATGTTCTTGGTGATTGGTATTTGGGGAGGGCCTAATAGAATTTATGCCACGATCAAATTCTTTTTATATACTGTTTTAGGTTCTTTATTGATGTTGGTCGCGTTCATTTATCTTTACTTGCAAACCCATTCGTTCGAAGTCGTCAATTTTTATAATGCCGGCCTAGGCCTCTATTCTCAGATCTTAATCTTCTTAGCTTTCTTCATGGCTTTTGCAGTGAAGATTCCAATGTGGCCCTTGCATACATGGCTCCCTGATGCCCACGTTGAAGCCCCTACTGGCGGATCAGTCGTTTTGGCGGCAGTGATGTTGAAATTAGGTGCCTATAGTTTTATGCGGTTTGCAATGCCGATTGCACCTGATGCGGCAATTTATTTAAAAGACTTTATGGTGACGTTGTCACTTATCGCTATTTTATATATTGCATTGATTGCACTTGTGCAAAAAGATATGAAAAAATTGATCGCTTATTCATCTATATCACACATGGGTTTTGTCACTCTAGGCCTATTTATGTTTAATTCAATCGGTGTTGAGGGCGCATATATTCAAATGATTTCTCATGGCTTTATTTCTGCAGCGATGTTTTTATCTGTAGGTGTTTTATATGACAGATTGCACACGAGAGAGATTGCAGATTATGGTGGCGTCATGCACGCGATGCCGACATTTACAGCTTTCGCAGTATTTTTTGCTATGGCTAATTGTGGGCTTCCAGGTACTTCAGGTTTTGTAGGTGAATTTATGGTGATCATGAGTGCGATGCAAAATAACTTTTGGATTGCCTTAATAGCCGCAAGCTCACTCATCTTTGGTGCAGCTTATTCTTTGTGGATGGTGAAGCGCGTATTTTATGGTGCACCACGCAATCAAAAAATTAGCGCGTTAAAAGATATCTCTTGGCGTGAATTTTCTATTCTTTCTATATTGGCAGTCCTTATTATTATAGTGGGCGTCTACCCAAAGATTATTACTGATATGACAAATGCCACGACAGTTCAATTTCTAGAGCATATGCAGTTAATAAAACCCATCACATCATTGCCCATGGATGTATAAATGAATCAACTTATTCAATCTGATCTTTTTTTAATCTTGCCAGAAATTTTTGTGCTTTCAATGGCAATGGTTGTGCTTATGACAGATTTATTCATTAAGCCATCTCAACGTTGGATTATTTTTGCCTTATCTCAATTGACTTTATTAGGTGGTGCTTACCTAACGGGTCAAAATTTTAGTCATGAAACGCAATTTGCTTTTTCAAACATGTTTGTTCGTGACGGTTTAGCAGATTTTTTAAAAATGATGAGCTATGTTGGTACGTCACTCATTTTTTTCTATAGCCGGTCCTATATGAAAGACCGTAATTTATATCGTGGCGAATACTTTGCGCTTGTTCTATTTGCATTACTTGGCATGATGATTATGATCTCAAGTCATAACATGCTTCTTGTTTATATGGGATTAGAGCTTCTTTCTTTATGTTTATATTCCCTTACAGCGCTTGATCGTGACAACCAAAAAGCCACTGAGTCAGCTATTAAATATTTTGTATTGGGCGCTCTTGCATCAGGCCTTCTTCTTTATGGTATGTCTATGATTTATGGTGCGACCTCAAGTTTAGATTTAAATGTGATTTCAACAAGTTTATTGAATCATCCGACAGACCATGCAATTCTGATACTAGGCCTTGTCTTTGTAGTTGCCGGTCTTGCTTTCAAATTAGGTGCGGTGCCTTTTCAAATGTGGGTACCTGATGTATATGAAGGCTCACCTTCATCAATCGCCATGCTGATTAGTTCCGTGCCTAAATTAGCAGCTTTTGCAATTACAGTTCGCATACTAGCTGAAGGACTGCAGTCGATGATGGTTGATTGGAAACAAATGATGCTCATTATGGCGGTGCTTTCCATTGGTATTGGAAATATCACAGCGATTGCGCAAACAAATATCAAGCGTATGTATGCGTACTCAACGATTTCTCATATTGGCTTTATTCTTTTTGGTTTGATGAGCGGCACACTTAATGGCTATGCATCAAGTTTATTTTATGTTGTGAGTTATATGTTTATGACGCTAGTATCTTTTGGAATACTCATGATGATGTCTCGTAAAAATTTCGAGTGTGAAACACTTGAAGACTTTAAGGGTTTGAATAAAAGAAATCCTTGGTATGCATTCCTTATGCTCATCACCATGTTGAGCATGGCAGGCATACCTCCTACCGTAGGGTTCTATGCAAAATTTATGGTGCTTCAAGCAGCTTTTGATGCAGGCTTTGCAATGTTTGTTGTTTATGCAGTGATGATGGCTTTGGTAGGGATGTTTTATTATATGAGGATTGTAAAGCTGATGTATTTTGATGAGCCAAAATTAAAAAGTAAATTAGATGTCTCGATGGATATGCAATGGATTTTATGGGCTAATGCATTAGCACTTCTGTTTGTTGGTTTAGTGCCACATAGATTTATGGACGCTACTGCCCAAGCGGTAGCCTTGAGTCTTCATTAAATGATGCAATCAATACTTATTCTTGTTGCGATTATCATGGCTAATGTGCCTTGGATGTTTAGTGAGTTCCTTTTTATTAAGAAATTCCCATCCCATAAAAAACCTTTTTCTTGGGCCTTGTTCGAAGTGGTGATTCTATATTTTTTCACCGGTGGTATTTTACTTTTTGCAGAATTTAAAATGATAGGGCACATTCAACCGCAAGCCTGGGAATTTTATGCAGTAACTTTCTTTTTATTTTTAGTTTTCTCTTTTCCTGGATTCATTTTTAAAACGCTTTGGAAATAAAATCTCTTAAAGTTTTAATTATAGGCTGTGGCCAACTCGGTTTCTCAATCGTCAATAATGCTGACTCCGATGTATTTAAATTATATGGCTTTAGTCGAAGCTTAAGAAAATCACCCGCTTCTATCGAAATGCATCAAGTAGATATTTTAAAAACCGAAGCTATTGATGCCATTAAATTAGTAAACCCTGAAATCATTATCTATGCTGTGTCTGCAGACACACAGTCTATTGAAAGTTATCAAGATCATTATGTTTTCGGCTTAAAAAAAACGTACGAAGCGATTTTAGAGCTCGATCACTTCAAGCATCTTTTCTTTGTTTCAAGTACAAGAGTGTACGGACAAAAAACAACTAAGATTTTAAGTGAGCTCGATATAGCAGAACCTTCTGATTATGGAGGTGAAGCTTTAATGGAAGCTGAAATGGTTGCGCGTCAACTAAAAGATAAAGCGACCATATTGCGTTTATCTGGTATCTATGGACCGAATCGAAAACGCATGATTCAATTAGCCCAAAGTAATCCAGGTAATTGGCCTGCAACCAATAATTGGTCTAATCGCATTCATGAAGAAGATGCTGCTCGTTTTATTGTATTTCTTATGAAGAGAATTATGATGAAGGAATCTATTGAGCCACTTTATCTTGTCACAGATGGTGTGCCTACTAAACAATATGATGTATTAACGTGGATCAGAAATCGTCTTCAATTAACAACCGATACGATTGAACTTCCGATTTTGGAAAGTGGGAAGCAGTTGCAATCTGTTTTGTTGAATCAAACTGGATTTGTATTAAAGTACCCCGATTTTACATATGGTTACGAAGCGATGATTGATTAGGGTTCTTCAATAGGATAGAATCCAAATTCCTAAATTCTTTAGGCGCGTAGCTCAGCTGGTTAGAGCACCACCTTGACATGGTGGGGGTCGTTGGTTCGATTCCAATCGCGCCTACCAATTTTTTGCATCATGGCTCAAGCTATCAAGAATGTTGAAAAGCTTATAAAATGGTGCAATCCTTAATGATTCAATTCAACTATGCCTGAAATAAGATTACCAGACGGGTCTAAGCGACAATTTGAAAGTGACGTGACCGTCGCAGAAGTTGCACAGAATATCGGTGCTGGACTAGCGCGTGCAGCGCTTGCAGGTCGAGTAAATGATCAACTTGTCGATCTTTCATTCGTCATTCGTGAGGATAGCGATCTTGCCATCATCACTGACAAAAATCCTGAAGGCCTTGAAGTTATTCGTCATTCAACTGCCCATCTTTTGGCGTATGCCGTTAAAGAGTTATTTCCGGATGCGCAAGTGACAATTGGCCCTGTCATTGAACATGGTTTTTATTATGACTTTTCATATACGCGACCTTTCACACCAGAAGATCTAGAAAGCATTGAAAAGAAGATGACAGAAATTGCTAATCGCGATTTACCCATCACAAGAAAAGTATTGCTGCGTGATGATGCAGTTAAATATTTCAAATCAATTAAAGAAAATTATAAAGCTGAAATTATCGAATCTATTCCAGCAGATCAGGAAGTTTCCTTATACACCGAAGGTGAATTTACGGATCTTTGTCGAGGCCCACATGTACCATCGACTGGAAAATTAAAAGTATTCAAATTAATGAAAGTAGCTGGCGCATATTGGCGCGGGGATTCTAAAAATGAAATGCTACAAAGAATTTATGGTACTGCATGGACTAATAAAGAAGACTTACAAAACTATCTCTTCATGTTGGAAGAAGCAGAAAAAAGAGATCATCGTAAATTAGGTAAACAACTCGATTTATTCCATATGCAAGATGAGGCACCTGGTATGGTGTTTTGGCATCCCAAGGGATGGTCGATTTGGCAAGAAGTTGAACATTACATGCGTAAGATGTTCTTGGATTATGGATATCAAGAAGTGAGAACGCCAACAGTGATGGATAAGACGTTGTGGGAAAAATCCGGACACTGGCAAAACTACCGCGACAATATGTTTACAACCGCTTCAGAAAATAGAGATTATGCGGTGAAGCCAATGAATTGCCCTGGCCACATTCAAATTTTTAATAACACCCTCCATAGTTATCGTGACCTTCCCTTAAGACTTGCAGAATTTGGTTCATGCCATCGAAACGAACCATCAGGATCACTTCATGGCTTAATGCGTGTTCGTGGATTTACTCAAGATGATGCTCATATCTTTTGTACGGAAGAACAGATTAAAGATGAAGTCGCTCAATTTATTGTTATGCTTTTTAAAGCCTACCAAGACTTCGGATTTAAGGATGTTTTAGTGAAATTGTCGACTCGCCCTGAGAAACGGGTAGGCTCGGACGACACTTGGGATAAGGCTGAATCTGCCCTTAAAGCTGCTTTAGTTGAAAATAAGCTCGAATTTGACCTTCAGCCTGGGGAAGGGGCTTTTTATGGCCCTAAGATCGAATTTACCCTAAAAGACAGCTTAGGCCGCCTTTGGCAGTGCGGTACGATCCAACTCGACTTTAACTTACCTGAGCGCCTAGGCGCTGAATATGTCACAGAAGACAATAGCCGCAAACATCCTGTGATGTTACATCGGGCTATTGTAGGTTCTATGGAGCGTTTTATCGGGATTCTGATTGAGCATTACTCGGGTGCTATGCCTCTTTGGATTGCCCCGACACAAGCGGTTATCCTTAATATTGCTGACGCACATGCAAGCTATGCTTCAAAAGTCATGGATGAACTCAAGAAAAACCACATCCGATGCGATTCTGACTTGAGAAATGAGAAAATAACCTATAAAATACGCGAACATAGCTTACAAAAGATTCCTTATCTCTTAATTGTAGGGGAAAAGGAAATGGAAGCTGGGCAAGTTGCCGTGCGAACCCGAAAAGGCGAAGACTTAGGATCTATGTCGATTAAGTCATTGATTGATCGACTAAATCAGGAAGTTCAAACTAAAGTCTAGCAATAAGGTAGCGCGGTTTTTCTTTTATATTTACAGGGGATTTGTTATCGCTCAAGAGAAAGAAGTCAGAATTAACGGAGATATTACAGCTCAAGAAATTCGATTAATTGGCTTAAACGGCGAAGCGCTTGGCATAGTGACACTAGCTGAGGCATTTGCAAAAGCAGAAGAGATAGATATCGATTTAGTGGAAATTGCTCCACAAGCCCTACCTCCCGTATGTCGATTGCTTGACTACGGTAAGTTTAAATATGCAGAAAGCAAGAAGCAACACGAAACCCGCCTAAAACAAAAGCAGGTCAAGATTAAAGAAGTGAAGTTTAGACCGGGAACAGATGATGGTGATTACAACATCAAAATACGAAACCTCATTGGGTTCCTTTCAGATGGCGATAAGGCAAAGATCACCTTGCGCTTTAGAGGTCGAGAAATAACGCATCAAGAATACGGTTTAGCAATTCTAAAACGTGTTGAACATGATTTAATGGAATACGCAGTCGTCGAACAATTTCCGAAAATGGAAGGTCGACAAATGGTAATGGTTTTGGCTCCGCAAAAAAAAGTCAAACCCAAAACCACTGAAGCAAAAGTTTCTGAGTGATACGGCTTAAACGGCATGCCTAAGCACTCTTACTACTCTAACTAAGGAGATCAAAATGCCAAAAATGAAAACAAAAAGTGGCGCGAAAAAGCGCTTCAAGTTTTTAGGAAGTGGTATGGTAAAGAGAACACGTTCTCATTTACGTCATATCTTGACCAAAAAAACAACGAAACAAAAACGTAATCTTAGAGGCACTGTCCTCATTTCAGCAACCGATATCAAACGCGTTCGCGCGATGATGCCAACTCAATAAGGGGAATAATATGCCTAGAGTAAAACGTGGTGTCACCGCTAGAGCGAAACATAAAAAAGTTTTAGCACTTGCTAAAGGTTATCGCGGCCGTCGTAAAAACGTATACCGTATAGCTAAACAAGCAGTGATGAAGGCAGGTCAGTACGCATACCGTGACCGTCGTCAGAAAAAACGTCAATTTAGAACACTATGGATTGCGCGTATTAACGCAGCATCTCGTGAATGTGGTCTTACATATAGCCGTTTCATGAATGGCCTTAAGAAAGCTTCTGTTGAAGTGGATCGTAAGGTGTTAGCAGATATGGCGGTATTCGATAAAGCAGCTTTTGCTAAGTTTGTCGAAATTGCTAAATTTGGTTCAGGAGCAGCATAAAAATTATTAATTTTTAAAAGGAGGCTTCTAGCCTCCTTTTTTTTATTAAAATAATAGTTAATGAATAATCTAGAACATACTTTAAAAGAAGCCCGTGAAGATTTTGATCAGTGCGAATCTGTGACGGATCTTGATCAAGCAAAAGCCAAATACTTAGGTAAAAGTGGTGTCTTAACTGAGGCACTTAAATCATTAGGTAAATTATCTGCGGAAGAAAGACCTAAAGTCGGTGCTGAGATCAATGTCGTTAAACAAGGCGTTGAAGAAGCACTAGAAAAAAGACGAGATGCTATTTTGAATGCCTCACAAGCTAAACAGCTTGCAGAGGAATCATTAGATGTGACTTTACCTTCAAGAAAAGAAGATCGAGGTAGCCTTCATCCGGTCACACAAACACTTCATCGCATTGAATCGCTCTTTCATTCCATCGGTTTCTCAGTGGCACATGGACCACAAATTGAATCTGACTTTTATAATTTCACAGCGCTTAATATTCCAGAGTCACATCCAGCACGTGCGATGCATGACACATTTTATATTGATGAATCTTATGTATTAAGAACACATACATCCCCTGTGCAAATTCGTCATTTAGAAAAAAATAAACCACCATTAAAAATTATTTCGCCAGGTCGCGTTTATCGCGTGGATTCAGATGCCACACATTCACCGATGTTTCATCAGGTTGAAGGTTTGTGGGTTGATCAACAAGTAAGCTTCGCAGACCTTAAAGGTGTTATCGAAGATTTTCTCCAAAACTTTTTTGAGAATAAAGATTTAAAAGTGCGCTTTAGACCTTCATATTTTCCATTCACAGAACCTTCTGCTGAAATGGATATGAGTTGGAAGGGCGGTTGGCTTGAGATTGGTGGGTGCGGTATGGTGCATCCAGAAGTATTTAAACATGTAGGCATCGATTCAAATCAGTACCAAGGATTTGCTTTTGGTTTAGGCGTAGAGCGTTTAACAATGTTACGTTTCGGCGTGAATGATTTACGTCACTTTTTTAATAACGACTTACGTTTTCTTCAGCAATTTATTTAAAGATTTCTCAATATGCAATTTTCTGAAAATTGGTTAAGGTCATATGTCAAAACGTCGCTTGATAGCGATGCGCTTAACCACGTCATGATCATGGCAGGCTTAGATGTTGATGACTCTCATCCTCTAGGAGCCACTTTTAGTCACGTTGTCGTAGGCGAGATTGTGTCGATTAAAAAACATCCTGATGCAGATCGACTTCAGGTATGCGATGTCAATATTGGTGATAAGACATTACAAATTGTATGTGGTGCATCAAATGCAAGACAAGGTATTAAAGTAGCATGTGCATTAGTGGGTGCTAAATTACCTTCAATGGATATTAAAGAAGCAAAAGTGCGTGGTGTTGAATCATTCGGCATGCTGTGTTCATTTAAGGAATTAGGATTAGCAGAAGAAGCTGAAGGTATTTTAGAATTGAATCATGGTTTAAAGAATGGCACTGATTTAAGAGTAGCGCTTGATCTTAATGATCAGATTACGACATTAAAATTAACGCCAAATCGAAGTGATTGTTTAAGTGTATGGGGTGTAGCTCGAGAAGTGGCTGCCATTAGCACATCTTCACTTTCACCTATCGCTTATGAAGTGAATCCGATCAAGCAAAGTGAAAAGAAAAATGTCGTTGTTCAAGAAAAAACAGCATGCCCACGATACTGTGGTCGCATCATTAAGAATGTAGACAACACAAAAACATTACCTGATTGGATGGTATCGAGACTCGAACGCTCCAATATCAAATCAATCAGCCCTATTGTTGATATCACTAATTATGTGCTGCTTGAAATTGGACAACCACTTCATGCATTCGATCATGACAAATTGCAAGGTGATGTCGTAGTGAGATTTGCCAAGGCTGACGAACCTATTCATTTACTTAATGATACAAAAATTAAATTATCTAAAAAAGATTTAGTGATTGCAGACAGCTCAGGTGTGATTGCATTTGCAGGAGTGATGGGTGGGATGCCATCGTCAGTGACTGAAACTTCTCAAACCATTTTCTTAGAGAGTGCTTTCTTTGATCCTATCGTGATTGCTGGTAAAGCGAGAGCTTATAATTTATCAACAGATTCATCTTACCGTTTTGAGCGAGGTGTTGATTTTGCAAATACACGTCTTGCATTAGAGCGCGCTTCATCTCTTATGATCGAGTATTGTGGGGGCGAGGCAGGTGAGATCACAGAAGTTTTAAATGTGTTACCTACGCGAAATGAAATTCATCTAAGACTTAAAAAATTAAATGCTATTTTAGGTATTGAAGTACCGAGTCAAGATGTTGAGCGTATATTTCATCAGTTAGGTTTTGAAGTAAATAAAACCATCGAAGGTTTTAAAGTCACACCGCCTTCTTATCGATTTGATATTGCGATTGAAGAAGATCTTATTGAAGAAGTCGTTCGCTTATATGGTTACGATAAAATACCTTCTCATCATCCGGTTAGTCATCAAGCGATGTTACCAACTTCGGAAGCTTGTCAGCAAGACCTCAAAGAAGCACTCACATCACGTGGCTTTTATGAAGCAGTGACTTATAGTTTCATTGAGCATGATATTGAGAAATCATTGCATGGAAATTCAAATCCTATTCAATTACAAAATCCAATTGCAAGCCAGATGTCAACGATGCGGTCATCATTATGGGGGAGCCATCTCGAAGTTTTAACTTACAATTTAAATCGACAACTATCGCGATTAAATATTTTTGAAATTGCACAAACTTTCCAAGGCACAAAAAAAGATTTTATTGAGACTGAAGTGATATCGGGATTAAGTTACGGTAGCTTTATGCCTGAGCAATGGGCTGACAAGGTGCGTGATATTGATTTCTATGATATCAAAGCTCATGTTGAAGCATTAACATCCAAACACCTCATATTCCAAAAAACTGACAAAACACCTTTAGCCCTTCATCCAGGACAGACTGCAGAAATCTTTTTAGACGGTCAGTCGATAGGCTGGGCAGGTAAGTTACATCCGAAATGGCAGCAACACTTTTCTCTTCCCAAGGCTCCCTTTATCTTTGAATTAAAAATAGAGAAGCTTTTAGAAGATAAAGCGTTTAAATACGAAGATATCTCAAAATTCTTACCTGTAAGACGAGATATTGCCATTGTGGTAGATGAATCAGTTGAAGTAAATTCAATTTTAGATGCAGTGTATAAGGCTAAAATCCCGTTCTTAAATAGAATAGCTTTATTTGATCTTTACCAAGGAAAAGGCATCGCTGAAAACAAAAAAAGTGTTGCATTTCTGATACTTATGCAGGATACTTCAAAGACATTAGTTGATAGTGAAGCTGATTCTTCCGTATCAAAAATCGTTGAATTACTTGAAAAACAATTTGGCGCAACGCTCCGCAACTAATCCCATATTTAATACCGAATTAAAAGTAGGTCGTTATGACATTAACTAAAGCAGATTTATCTGAAATTCTATTTGACCGCGTAGGTTTAAATAAGCGTGAAGCCAAAGATATGGTTGAAGCTTTTTTTGAAGAAATTCGCAACGCGCTAGAAAATGACGACAGTATCAAACTATCTGGTTTTGGCAATTTTGAATTAAGAAAAAAATCAGAAAGACCAGGTCGCAATCCTAAAACGGGTGAAGAGATTCCAATCAAAGCAAGACGTGTGGTGACTTTTCACGCAAGTCAAAAACTAAAAAGCAATGTAGAAGAGAACTACTCTGGAAAGAAAGCTTAAATCCCCCGTCTTACCTGAAATACCTTCAAAGAGATATTTTGCAATTGGAGAGGTAAGTGAGCTTTGTCTCGTTAAAGCGCATGTGCTGCGATATTGGGAGCAGGAGTTTGATCAGCTCAAAGATGTCAAGCGACGTGGCAATCGACGTTATTATCAATTACCTGAAGTTCTTCTCATCCGTAAAATTAGAGAGCTTCTGCATGACGAAGGTTTTACAATTCAAGGCGCTAAACAGCGACTGAGTGATAAAAATTTTGTTAAAGAAGTAAAGCAAGCTGAGCCACCTAAAGAGCTTCAAGTGACTAAACAAGGTCAAGTC
>JAPLQN010000006.1 GCA_026399645.1 Candidatus Methylopumilus sp.
CGAAGGTCACTCAGTGCAGCATATTGAGATGTCGTAGGCATTGACGAGAGTGTAAGTGCCATGCGCCCTGCCTTTAATTCTAAATCAGTTAACATAATGTCTAATGCTTTTTGCCCGAGCTTCAAACCACCATCTAATGCCGACTCAACTTTAACGTTAAACCAAGACTCAATTGAACGTGTTAAGAAATTAACTGAAACTAAATAGACAATTAAACCTGGTATGACTGCCATAAGGGTGAAGGAAATAACAAGACGCATGGATAAACGACTTCCCATCACATCTTTTTTAATATTTCCAAATAATTTCTTGATCTGATTTGCAATGATTGCAATCAAACTCAAAATAAAGACACCACTTAATATAAGAACAACTGTATAAGAGCTACCTGAAATAAATTCAGAGCTTGAACTTGCTTTTGACAAAAGAAATAAGAGTAAGGCACCAACTAAAGTAGCAATGGCAATCAGATTTCTCATTTTTTATTTACGAACGTCCATTGAAATTGTTTAGAAGCTAATTGCCACTCTTGATTGCTGGTTATATCTGCTTGAAGCTGTTTTGGTAATTTAGTCTGATCTAATTTAACCTGAAGATAAGCCGAGTACTTTTCAGTATCATCAATCTGTGATTTATCAAAAATACGCCAATTTTTAATTTTTTTAAGCTCATTTTTTGCCTGAGTTAAGTTATCAAAAGCAATTAGACGATTTTCAGACTCAGTGAGAGTAAACTGTTTTGATAGTGCATGGTAACTCAATAGAATTTCTTTTGTTTTTTTAGTAACTTCTTCATCAAACCAATATTTTCTGGGCTTTCTAAGCTCAAATTCAATAATAAAATTAACAGGAATACCTTTTTTTATTGCTTCATCTAAATCATCGTTAAAAGATAAATCAAAATCAGCATTTAAAAAATATGCTTCGAATTGGTTACTAATTTCAGCAGTTTTGATAATCAAGCTATTATCAGCCGCAATAGTAGATGAAGAAAAAAACAAGATCATCCAAAAGCTAAAGAAAACGCTTAATTTAATTTTTTTCAAGCAATGCATAAAAGAATCCGTCATGGTTTTCGCTTGGTATTAATTGATTCTCATATTTGCTATATTCTGAATCAACAGACCATTTTACTTCTTTTGCGTCTACATGTTCTTTAATAAAGCGATCAATAACCTTCTTATTCTCACCATTAAAGATAGAGCATGTCGCGTAAAGTAATTTACCACCCTTTTTTAATAGCTGCCACATAGCTTCGAGCATAGCCTCTTGCTGTTTAGCAAACATTTCAATATCGCGAGGCCTTCTTAACCATTTAATGTCTACGTGACGCCTTACTACACCTGATGCAGAACATGGTGCGTCTAGTAAGATACGATCAAATAATTTTTCATTCCACCATGTATTTACTGCTGTTAAATCTGCACACTTCAAATGCGCGTGAAGATCCAATCTCTCCAGATTTTCCTTTACTTTATATAGGCGATCTTTTTGATGGTCAATAGACAGTAATTCAATATCTGCAATTTCTAGCATATGCCCAGTTTTCCCACCTGGCGCACTGCATGCGTCAAGACAAATCTGACCATCTTGCAAATCTAAAAGTTTTGCGGCAAGTTGCGCACCAAAGTCTTGGATAGAAACTTCGCCATCCAAAAATCCAGGTATGTTTTCTACGGCGGTAGGCTGAGTCAGCTCTAATGCAATATCTCCCAACACTCGATACGAAATCGCTTCGGACTTAAGCTTTTCTTCATATTGCTTAAGGTTGGTTTTTCGTTCGTTAATTCTCAATATTAATGGTGGATGCTTGTTTCCATTCAACAATATACTTTCCCAGTCCTTGGTATAACTTTCTTTAATAAGATTAATCCACCATGAGGGGTATGAATAAAAAGCCTCTTCATCATTTTTTAATTCTGTTTGTAATTTTTCTTTCTGACGAATAAAGTTTCTTAGCACTCCATTTACAAAAGATCCTGCCCAGGATTTATTGATGAATTTAGCTGCTTCTACAGCCTCATTGACTACTGTAAAATCTGTAGATTGATCATGATTCAATTGAAACAAGGCAACACAAAGTAAAGCTTCAATTTTTTTATTAGTTATTTTTTTATTAGTGAGTTGCTGAATAAAAAATTGATTTTCACCTAAGAACCGAATGGCACCATATGCCAAAAAGATCGCAACTGATTTTTGTTGAGGTGTAATATTCTGATGATGATCGAAACGTCTTTCAAAAACTTGATTTAAATTATGTCCTTTTATAACTTCAGACACGCAATCCGCTGCAATAAGTTGAGAGTGATACAAAATAGTTACGACTTAAAGACGTCTCCCAGTATAAGCCGGTGCCCTAAAATGAATTCTTTGGCTTTAAGTCTTTTGCCTCCAGGCATTTGAAGCTCTTTAATTGATAAGACACCTTCACCACATTTCACATGAATAAATTCATCAAGCTTTATAATTTGGCCTATATTGGCATCTTCATTAGTATCTATAGCAACATCAGCCTGCCAAATTTTACAAACAGCTTCACGATATTCTGTTTGTGCCACTGGAAACGAATTAAATGCTCTGATTTTTCTTGAAATTACTAAAGCGGAGTCATACCAATTAATTTTTGACTCTTCTTTAGTGACTTTTTCAGCATAAGTTACATTGGCTTCATTTTGAGGTGAAGATTGAAGCTCGCCTTGCTTAATTAATTCATCCATGACTTCTGTCATTAGATTTGAGCCTAATATTGAAAGTGTTTTTGTTAATTGCTCCGTTGTATCTTTTTCGCTGATTTGAATTTCAGCTTTTTTTACCATGTCGCCCGCGTCCAATTTTTGAACAACGCGCATAATAGTGACTCCGGTTGTCTTATCGCCTATCAAAATAGCACGATGAATTGGAGCGGCACCTCGCCATCTTGGCAATAGTGACGCATGTATATTAAAACAACCAAAAGAAGGCAGGTCTAGAATGGCCTGGGGAATAATAAGTCCATAAGCTGCCACAATCATTACATTGAAATCAATTGCTGCTATCGCCTCATATGATTGTTGGCTTTTTAATTCTGAAGGCTGATACACAGGGATGCTTAATTCATTTGCTGTAAGCTTTACAGGGCTCGGCTGAAGCTTCATGCCTCTGCCTGATGGCCTGTCGGGCTGAGTTAAAACACCAACCACCTTATAATCTTTGTCATAAAGAGCCTGCAAAGCTGGAACTGCAAAGTCAGGCGTGCCAGCAAAAATAATTTTCAAGGGATTCACGATACAGATGTCGCTAAATTAAGCATTAACGAAATACTCTTTGGCACGTTTTTTCATTTTTATTTTAATGCGATTGCGTTTTAGTGGTGACAAGTACTCTACAAATACCTTACCTAGAAGATGGTCCATTTCATGCTGAATACAAACAGCCAGTAAACCTTCTGCTTCAAGCTCAAAAGATTTTCCCTCTCGATCAAGCGCTTGAACTTTAATATGTTCGGCACGCTTCACAGATTCAAATACATCAGGCACTGACAAACAGCCTTCTTCATATACTTGTTGTCCTGATGATTCAATAATTTTAGGATTAATAAAAACCTTTAAATTATCTTTTGTTTCAGAAATATCCACCAAAATTAATTGAAGATGACGATCAACTTGAGTTGCGGCCAATCCTATGCCGGGGGCAGAATACATGGTTTCCGCCATATCATCGATAAGCTTCCTAATGGAGTTATCCAC
>JAPLQN010000003.1 GCA_026399645.1 Candidatus Methylopumilus sp.
CATTGCCCATTTTGAATAATAATTAACAAGTGGTTTCGTTTGGGTATGATAAACATCAAGACGTTTTAGAATGGTTTCTTTTTTATCATCATCTCTCTGAATAAGAGGCTCACCTGTGATGTCATCCTGATCTTGAATTTTAGGTGGATTATTATGAATATGATAAATGCGACCTGAAGCAATATGCGTCCTTCTTCCGCTTAATCTCTCTACAATGACGTTATCTGGCACATCAATTTCAATGACTATATCTATCATAATAGAAGCCTGTTTCATTGCTTCGGCTTGCGGAATGGTTCTAGGGAAACCATCTAACAAGAAGCCTTGTTTGCAATCGCTATCTTGAATACGCTCTTTAACTAATTCAATAATTAGTTGATCTGGAACAAGCGCGCCACTATCCATAAATTGCTTGGCTTCAAGCCCTAATTTTGTATTTGCTTTAATAGCAGCACGAAGCATGTCGCCAGTTGATATTTGGGGGATGTTAAATTTGTCTTTAAGTATCTGGGCTTGTGTGCCCTTACCAGCGCCTGGCGCTCCTAGTAGAATAATTCTCATGTACCTCTCCTTAAGTCGTAATTATATCAGCCGATGTTCATTTCACATGGCTATTAGCCCGTATAAATTAATCTAGATAATTTGAAATATTCACGAAATCTGATACTGATAAATTTTCGGCTCTTAACTGCGAATTGATACCTATTTTTTCAAAATCATTTTCGTTAATAAAGGATTTAAGTGTATTGCGAATAGTCTTTCTTCTTTGAGAGAAAGCTTCCTTAACAATCTTTCCAAACTGATTGATATTATTTGCTATAAAAGGGTATTGCTCATAAGGAATAAGCCTTACGAAAGATGATTTGACTTTAGGCTCGGGTTCGAAGGCCTCTTTAGGCACATCAACCAAATGTTCCATTGAAAAATAATATTGAAGCATCACTGATAGCCTCCCATATTCTGAAGACGAGGGGATAGCGATCATACGATCCACAACTTCTTTTTGTAACATAAAATGTAGATCTTTTACAATTTGAATATTTTCAATACATTTAAATAGGATGGGCGTTGAAATGTTGTAAGGTAAATTACCTACAATCCTGACTTTTTGATCAAACTGATGGAAGTCAAAATTTAGAACATCTTCGTTAAAAATGGTAATTTTTTTTTTGGGGTATTCATTTTCCATCCAACTAACAATATCTCGATCAAGTTCAATGGCTAACAGATGATTAGATTTCTCGAGAAGAGGTTTTGTAAGCGCTCCAAGGCCAGGACCTATTTCAATAAGAGTGTCGTTGGGAAGAGGGTTGATTGATTGAATGATCGAATGAATAATCGACGCGTCTTTAAGAAAATTTTGCCCAAATTTTTTCTTAGCAATATATTTCATATGCGAGATTTTTGAGCCAAATCAATCGCTAAATCAATCGCACTGTAAAAGCTATTTGGATCTATATTGCCTAGCCCAGCTAAATCGATAGCGGTTCCATGGTCCACTGAAGTTCTAATAATGGGAAGACCAAGAGTAACATTTACACCTAAGCCAAAATTAGCATGTTTAAAAACTGCAAGACCTTGATCATGGTACATTGCCAAAAAGCAGTCAGCTTTTTGGATATACTTTTCTGTGAAAAGCGTGTCTGCTGGAAGCGGCCCCTCAATCAACATCCCTTCCAATTTTAATTTGTTGATGACAGGTGTGAGAATATTAATTTCTTCTAAACCTAAAATGCCATTTTCGCCTGCATGCGGATTAAGCCCTGCAACAAAAATTGCAGGCTTGTTTATTTTAAATCGATGAATCAAGTCGCGATGAATTGTTCTTAGTATTTGCTCAAGTTTTTCTAATGTGATCAAACGACTCACTTGTGATAGCGGCACATGTGTTGTCACAAGTGCAACTTTCATAGTTTTAGAAGCGAGCATCATAACTTCATTTTTGGTGTCCGTATAATGCGCAATATATTCAGTATGGCCTGTAAAAGGCTGGCTTTCATTGATGATGCTTTTATGAATAGGAGCTGTGACAAGCGCATCAAAGGATTTATTTAGGCAGCCATCTAATGCAAAGTTTAGGACATCAATAACATATTGATTATTTTTAGGATTAAGCAGCCCTATCTGAATGGTTTCGCAAGCAGGAATATGATGTATGGAAAGTGAATGATCGCCCTTATGTTCTATAGAAGCATTCTCATAAAATGTAATCACTTTATTGAGATGAGCAGCCCTATCAGCTAAAGCATTCTTATCGCCAACCACTGTAATAAATGCAGGAAATTTTTTTGCGCTAAGAAGAACGCAAAGATCAAGCCCAATTCCTGCAGGCTCGCCTGAACTTATGACGATATGTGGCTTCAAAGCAGTCAAGATATTAAATTAAAAGTTGTCTTCTAAGCGAAGCTCTACAAAAGAGCGATCTCTTAATTCTTGCAGCCAATCTTGGTAAGCCTCTTCAGATTTTCGCATTTTGATTTGTTGTCTCGCTTGAATTCGAGCTGATTCTTTAGACATATCCTGAGATCTTCTTTCAAGGACCTGAATGAGATGCCACCCAAATGGAGTTTTAATAGGGTCGCTGATTTGGTTTGCATTAAGCTGCTTCATTGTTTTTTCGAATTCAGGCACAGTATCCCCCGGATTGATCCAACCTAAATCACCACCATTGTTTGACGAAGGGTCTTCCGAATATTGCTTTGCCATATCCTCAAACTTTATACCATTTTCTAATCGCTCTTTAATGCCCATCAATTTTTGACGGCCCTCATTTTCTGAAGTAATTTCAGAAAGCTTGATTAAAATATGCCTTACATGTGTTTGCTCAACAACAAGGGGAGCACTTGAACCTTTTTTATTAATTAATTTAAGGATATGAAAGCCATTAGGACTTCTTAATATCGGGGTAAGCGAACCCACTTCTATTTTTTTAAGGGCATCCACAAATAATGTTGGTAAATCTGAAGCTTTTTTCCAGCCCAGGTTACCCCCTTCAAGTGCATTAGGTGTCTCTGAAAATGTTGCAGAGACTTGCGTAAAATTCTTACCTGATTGAATTTGCTTAGAGGCTTCTTCAGCTTTATTCTTTAATTTTTCAAGCTTTTCAGGAGAAACGTCTTCAGGAGTGCGAATAAGAATATGGGCGACCTCAAATTCATCTTGAATTTCTTTTGATTGAGCATTTAAGAAATTATCAATTTCACCATCCGTAATAACAATCTTGCTATCAACTTCACGTTCTTTTAATTGCGCAATAGTGATTTCATTTCTAATTTCTTCTCTAAATTTATAAAAATTACTACCATCTTTTTCTAACGTTTTTTTAAAATCAACCACATTAAGCTTATTTTTTTCTGCAATACGCTCAATAGTTTTATCGACCTGGGCATCGTTTATTTTTAATCCAGTTTGAAGAGCAAGCTGGATCTGAATGCTATTAGCAATTAATCTTTCCATCACTTGTTTTCTTAAAACACTTTCAGACGGAATTTCAATTTTCTGATTTTTTAAGTTGCTAATTACTGAATTGATTTTTTCTTGCAATTCTTTTTCGGTAATAACATCTTGATCAACTATAGCGATAATTCGGTCTAGTTTTCGAATGCTACTTTCTGTTTTTGAATAACCATAAGAGCTCATTGCCATGGCTAAAAAGATGAAAGTTAACTGTAAAAAAGATATTAATTTTTTAAGCTGCATATTTGAGATTAATTGAAATTTGCTTGACGATTAACATCTGGAATTTGATTGACATTTCTTACGCCAGGGACATTTCTATATAAGAAGTTATTGAGTTTATTGGCATCGGATCCAATAGCTCCTAGTCCATTAAGTTCAAGTTGCACGAAGAGCGTGTAATTAGGTTGAGGGCTAGTGGGCAATGATATCCTGTCAAAAACTGTTCTTGCAACCCAGCAGCCGCCATCATATTCGACGCCACCGAGAATTTCGATAGTTTGTGAAGTTTTTAAATCGTAATTGTATCTTGCTATGGAATAAAAACGATTTCCAAGCGGCCATTGGCCTGCTGCATTGAAAACCTTTAAATCCTGAGTATTATCAGACACATTGTCAATCATGCGGTAGCTCAAATTAAGCATTTTTCCGGGCTCAGGGTTATATCTGCTACTGAGGGTACTTCTGAGAAGTTTGCTAGAAGTTGGGTCATATTGAAACATAGCATCAAGATTCAATGAGTTTGCAAGTCTCGCAGTACCGCCCATAAAAATATCAGAATTTGCTTTTTTTGCATCTAGATCTGAACCAAATATTTTACGATCTGCAAAGTAATATCTTTGCGCAACAATACCTGAAAGTCTCTCTTTGCCATTTTTATCAAGAAATTTGGATGTAATAGATGCAGTAAGTTGGTTAGCATCATTAATTCTATCTTGCCCATTGTATTGATTTTCAGAAAATAGTGTTTGCATATTTAAGTCTGAAAGGCCTGTATCAAAGTTGGGTAATGCAGCTTGGTCTTTATAGGGTATGTAGACATAAAATAATCTTGGCTCAAGGGTGTTGGTAAAATTTTGGTTAAGAAGATTTACCGTCCTATCAAAATACATGCCGCTATCTAAAGAAACTATTGGTGTGTAAATATCTTTATTAGCAATACTTGAGTTATTTAAATTATAAGATCTTACATTGGCGGATAATTTTGGCTTGATATAGCCATATGTTTTTGTAAAGGGGACTGTAATACTTGGGGTGATGCTTAAGCGACTCCCTGTAGCTTTTGTGTTGGAATCATAAGTAAATTTTTCATCTCTATCAAAATAAGCCCATTGAGATTTAAAGTCTAGAATATAGCTCTCAAAATCTTTTCTTCCTGAAAGATCAAGTTGAGGTAGCCTTTGGTAAGGTGAATTAGAAGCATTTGTTAAAGTTTGATATTTTTCCGTGAGAGCATTGAATTTCCAAGTATCCCCCGCATAGTTAATATTGGCTCTTTGAGGTAAGTTAACAACGCTCGTTACTTGAATCATCGTCGCTAGATCAGAAAAATAAGCATCATCAGAAACTTTTTGGTAATTGTAAGAAGCTGACCAGCCATTATTAAATTTGTGTTGATGTTCAAGCTTTACTAAGTACCTATTATCTTTGCCACTCTCTTCCTCATGTTTCATAAATTGAATTTGATTTTTACCAGAATAATTTTCCTCCAGATAACGGAATTCGCCATCAGCTTGGGGACCTCTTTTACCGAAATATCTTGCGGTTAGAGTTGCGTCCATATTAGGGGAAATATTAAAGTAATAAGGAATTTGCAAATCAAAACCACTTTTTGTTGTGGTTCCAAAAGTTGTGGCTAAAAACCCAGATTTTCTATTTTTATTTAAAGAAAAATTAATATAGGGCGTGTACAAAACAGGAAGCCCTTTAAATTCAACAACAGCATTAGAAGCATTTGCGCGGTCCGTTTTAGTATTAACTTCCATGTTACTAGATTTTAAATACCAATCATTTGAATCAGCTTCGCAGGTTGTAATCCTACCTGCTTGTAAGCGTTTCTTGTTTTCACCTTCAAAAAAGATAGCTTTGGCGTCACCCCGAAAGTCATATGATCTCTTAGTAATAACAGTACCATTTTTAATAATAGTTTTTTCTTGCTTGTCACCGTGCTTAAAATTAAATGAGGCATCATCCATTTGCCCAGTTTCATCGCTTAATTTAAGGCTGAGTTTTGAGCCTCTTAGAGACATGCTCTCTAAATCAATATTTGTATTGCCTGTTGTAATCAGTTTTTCTGAAATTTCATCATATTCAATCACCTCGGCTTTAATCGTTTTATTACCTTTTTTGAGAATGGCATTCCCTTTAGCCTTCATCTTTCTATCAAGAAGAGTTTCAAGGCTATCACCTTCAATTTCAATTGAGCTTGGAGAGATTTCTGTTGATTGCTTTTGCGTCGCTAAATCTTCAGCTGACGATAACTGAGGAAGAAGAAAAAACACTAGCCATAGCGGTGAGATTGTTTTTCTAAACATGGAATTTTGCTGAAGGAGCAAGTAGGGGTGCTATAGTTTTAATTTTGAATATTTCATAAACGTTAAAATCTCATATTTTAGATATTTTATCAACTTAAATTTATTAATAATCAGGTAGTTATATAACTTACTTCATTAAGCTAATTGCTTAAAACGTACAATTTTTTTAAAAATTTATAGGTATTTTTTATTGTGACTCGTGAAATTCAGATTGCTACGTGGTTAAAGAATACACTTAAAAATCAAGAGTATACGATAAATCCTGCTTCTTCAGATGCTAGTTTTCGTCGTTATTTCCGTATTGTTGCAAATAGTCAGTCTTATATCTTAATGGATGCTCCTCCTGACAAAGAAAATTCAAAGCCCTTTGTTGATATAGCAAATATTCTTTTTAAGGCAGGACTCAATGTACCTGAGATCCATGAGACTGACTTAGGAAAAGGGTTTTTGTTGTTGTCAGATTTAGGCAATAACACTTACCTTGAAGTGCTTAATCATGAAAATGCATCATCGCTATATAAAGATGCTTACTTAGCACTTATTAAAATACAAAAAAATGCTGATACTTCATCGCTTAAGCTCTATGAGGATTCATTATTGATGCAAGAGCTGCAATTATTCCCTGATTGGTATCTAAAATTCCATAAATCTTATGAAATGAATGATACGGAAAAAAATATCCTTAACTTAACTTTTGACTTACTCATCAAGAATATTCGGTCCCATGCAGAAGTTTTTGTGCATAGAGATTTTCATTCGAGAAACTTGATGTTTTGTGATGGAGAGCAGGGCGAAAATCCAGGTATTTTAGATTTTCAAGATGCAGTGAAGGGATCTATTGTTTACGACCTCGTTTCTCTATTTAAAGACGCTTATATTGTTTGGGAAGAAGAACAGATTATAGATTGGCTAATTCGATACTGGGAATCAGCAAAGAAAAATGGGCTTAAAGTTCAGGAGGATTTCGCAGAATTTTATAGAGATTTTGAGTGGATGGGTGTTCAAAGGCATTTAAAAGTATTAGGTATTTTTGCTCGCTTAAATTACAGAGACCATAAAGCAAATTATTTAAACGATTTGCCAGCCGTTGAAAATTATCTTCGAAGAGCCTGTGAACGCTATAGGGAATTGCGCCCTCTATTAAACATGATTAACAAATTAAGCTTGATATAACTTTATGAAAGCTATGATTCTTGCAGCGGGCAAGGGCGAAAGAATGCGCCCTTTGACTGATCAAATACCAAAGCCATTATTAGAAGTAGCTGGTAAGCCATTAATAGTTTGGCATATAGAAAAATTAGCTAAGGCTCATTTTAAAGAAGTGGTCATTAATCATGCACATTTAGGCGAAATGATTGAAGCATATCTTGGCAATGGTTCAAAATGGGGCCTTAAGATTCAATATTCCAGAGAAGGTAGCCCATTAGAAACAGCAGGGGGTATAAAAAAAGCGCTAACGTTTTTGGGCGACGAGCCATTTTTAGTGGTTAATGCAGACATATTTACTGACCTAGATTACATTACATTAAAAAATATGAACTTAGATAATTTTAAAGGTCACTTAGTTATGGTTAAAAATCCACCGCATCACATGAAAGGGGATTTTGCTTTAAAACATAACAAGATTGAACTAGAGGGGAATGATAAATTAACTTTCTCTGGCTTAGCAATTTATCGACCAGAAATTTTTGAAGAAATTAATATGGATCCTGTTGCAAAGTTAGCACCTATACTCAAGAAATTAATTGATGCAGGATGTGTTTGTGGTCAAGAGTATCGTGGGCTTTGGTTTGATATAGGCACACCAAAGAGACTGGAAGAAATTAATTTCTTTTTAAAAAATAACAATTTCAAAAGCTAAATTAAATATGAACAATAAAGATTATCAAGAATTTAAAAAAAGGAGAGATGCTCTAGCCAATAAAATTGGTGATGGCATAGCTATCATTTTTAATGCTAATGAAGCAATTAGAAATCGAGACAGTCATTACCCTTACCGATCTGATAGCTATTTTCATTATTTCTCAGGATTTAATGAGCCACAATCTGTACTTCTTATTTTGGGCGGTAAATCTCCAAAAACGATTCTATTTTGTCGCAACAAGAACGTTGATATGGAAATCTGGAATGGTTTTATATACGGACCTAAAGAAGCGAAAGAACTTTTTCTATTTGACGAAGCTTACGATATTAAATTGCTAGATGAGATTGTTTTAAAAGAAATTCCAGGACATCAAAAAATATATCATCGAATAGGTCAAGATATTCTGATTGATCAAAAAATTAATGATTGGATAAAACAATTAAGAGACAAAGGTAGAGCTGGAGTTCGGGCGCCTCATGAAATTGAGGATATTAGCCATATTGCAGATGAAATGCGACTTATAAAAAGTGATTTTGAAATTGACATGATGCGACGTTCAGCAAAGATTGCATCTTTAGCTCACAATCGTGCAATGAAATTTGTAAAGCCTCGTATATATGAATATGAACTTGAGGCTGAAATTATGCATGAGTTTATGTCTCAAGGAATTCGTTCGCCAGCATACCAATCCATTATTGCCGCTGGGGGAAATGCATGCACATTGCATTATATTAATAACAACTCTGAGATTAAAGATGGCGATCTCATCTTAATAGATGCAGGTTGCGAGTTAGAAGGTTATGCATCCGATATAACAAGAACATTTCCTGCAAATGGAAAATATACAAAAATACAAACAGATTTTTATCAAATGGTATTGGATGCACAAAGTGCAGCCTTAAAAATGATATCTCCGAAACATCATTGGAATGAGCCTCATGAGGCAGCTTTATCAGTATTAATTGATGGCTTTAGAGACTTTGGCTTATGCCAGGGAAGCCGCGAAGAAATTTATGAAACAGGAACCTATAAAGAATTCTATATGCATAGAACAGGTCACTGGCTAGGTCTTGATGTGCATGATGCGGGTGAATATAAAAATGTTTCAAAGGAATGGAAACAGCTAAAACCAGGTATGACTCTAACTGTGGAGCCGGGATGCTATATTAGGCCCTCTTCAAAAGTACCTAAGGAATTTTGGAATATTGGTATCAGAATTGAAGACGACGTTTTGGTTACGCAAGATGGACATGAAGTACTTAGTAAAGAAAGTCCAAAAACAATAGAATCCATTGAGGCATTGATGGCAAAATGAAAAAGCCAGAATACCTCATTGTGGGGGCTGGTCCAGTGGGTCTGATTTTCTCTTTATTACTAGCAAAGCAAAATAAAAGCTCGCATCTTTTAGAGCTAAGAAAAAAAAATGATGCATATTCAGACAATCGAGCATTAGCTCTCTCATATGGAACAAAACTTGTTCTTGAAAATATTGGGATATGGACATTATTAGAAAAAAAAATTACCGCAATTCAAAGCATTCACACAAGTCAAAAAAATAGCTTTGGACGTACCTTAATATCTGCAGAGGAATATAATTTGCCGGCATTAGGTTATGTTATCTCTTATGGGGATTTATCAAAAGCACTTGAAGAAGAAATTAATCAATCCTCATTAATAAAAATTAGTTATGAATTTGAAGTCTCAGCTATTGAAAATACAGAAGATAAATCTATTTTATATGGCCGGACTAAAAATTCACCTCTCGAAGCGCCACTTTTAATACTGGCTGATGGCGGAAAGAATAATGCTGATTTAATTCAGAATCTTAAAAGAAAAAAAACTAGTTATAACCATACCGCGCTTGTTACAAAAGTGATTTCAGAAATTCCACCTAAAGGTGTCGCCTATGAAAGATTTACTTCTATGGGCCCTATTGCGCTTTTGCCAAATGGACCTAAAGAATTTTCATTGGTATGGACAGGTAAAGATACAGAAATTCAAGCGCTAGCCAAGACTAAAAAAAATGTATTTTTAGAAAAATTGCATGAGCACTTCGGGGATAGGGTTGGAAGATTTATCGATTGTGAGAAGTTTATTACTTTCCCATTAAGAAAAATTGTTCTTGCAGACTTTCCGAAATCCCACATGGTAGTTATCGGTAATTCTGCACAAACAATGCATCCAGTTGCTGGACAAGGTTTTAATACTGGAATCAGAGATGCTCATGCATTATCAAAATTAATGAATGAATCAGAGTCGACTTATATCGGGTCTGAATCATTTGTAAAACAATATTATGCTTCTAGAAAGACAGAGACAAAAAAGACACTTCTCTTTACGGATTCATTAGTAAATATTTTTTCAAATGACTTGGTTGGGCTATCTATAACAAGAGGATTTGGCTTATCTCTTTTAGATAACTTTAGGCCCATTAAAAAATTTTTAGTCAATAAAATGAGCTTTGGAAAATGATTCAACAATCGAGTGATGTATTGATTTTAGGCTCAGGTATTGTGGGCATGGCTTCTTTAATCGCTATAGATAAATATGATATCAAGGCAACACTGTTATCAGAAGCATCAACCCTTCAAAAAAAAGAAGTTGATCCTAGATTTTATGCAATTACGCCAGGTGTTAAAACATGGCTAGAAAAAAATGGCGTATGGGATTTTTTGCCTAAAAAAGAAGTGTTTTCAGTTA
Organism: Candidatus Methylopumilus sp.; assembly: GCA_026399645.1. GTDB lineage: Bacteria > Pseudomonadota > Gammaproteobacteria > Burkholderiales > Methylophilaceae > Methylopumilus. Next base: position 10,555 of record JAPLQN010000003.1, read on the forward strand.
GATCTATCATTGTTCACTCAGACAAGGAACATTCGTCTTTAAAATTTGATGATGATGCAGTAGGGAGGAATGGGCTTGCATTTATTGTGAATCATGATGAGCTTGAAAAAGCATTTATTCATCGAGTAAGCGAAATAAATTATGAGGAAATTAAAACAAACAAAGTTGAATCTTTAAGTGTTGGAGCAGAAGATATAAAGATTAGTTATGCGAATGAAAATATACGCCAATTTAAATTGGTCATTGGTGCTGACGGATCCAATTCTTGGCTTCGAAGCCAGTCATCTATAAATTTCAAAAATAAAGATTTTGATCAGACAGCAATAGTATTTAATATTAAAACTTCAAAAGCACATCAAGGATGCGCTTATCAAAAATTTATGTATCACGGTATATTGGCATTGCTTCCAATATATACAGACGAATTTTCGATTGTATATTCTTTAAATAATGAGATGCTTAAAGAATATAAAAGCTTAACTGATACGAAATTCATTCAAATGTTAAAAAATGAAATAGGTGAAATGTTCGGAGATATTTCCTTAACAACAAAGCGCCAATACTTCCCTTTAAACATGAAGATTAACGAGTCATTAATTTCAGATCGTGTTTTACTTGCAGGAGATGCTGCTCATCAGATCCATCCGCTTGCAGGTCAGGGTTTAAATTTAGGTTTAAGAGATGTAATAGAAATTGACAAATTATTAGGCTCAAATAAAAAATATCATCATGATCTTGGGTTAAAGACTTTTCTTAAAAAATATAATCGCAATAGAAAGACTGATATATTAACCTTAAGCTATTTAACAGATAAGTTAAGCTCTCTTTTTACATCTAAAAATCATATTGTGGATTTTGTAATTAACTTTGGACTTAATAAAATTGATCAAAATCAGCTAATTAAAAAAATTCTTATAAAAAAAGCAATTCATTAAATGACGACTTTTAAAAAAATTACGGCACTTCTTTTATCTTTACCTTCTTTTTATTTGATGGCAGATGAAGCCAATTTAAAAAAGATGATTGAAGCTTCTTACCCAAAATACAAGGTTGAGAGCATCAAGAAAACTTCTTACAGCGGACTCTACGAAGTTTTTATGGGCGGTCAAATTGTTTATACAGATGAAAAATTTTCATTTCTTATTGCAGAGGGCCGTATTGTTGACCCAAAAACAAAGAAGGATTTAACGGGAGAGCGTCTCGAAGATTTAACTAAAATCGATTTTTCATCACTGCCTCTTGCCTCAGCGATTAAAACTATCAAAGGTGACGGCTCTAGAAAATTAGTTGTTTTTTCAGATGTCGATTGCCCTTTTTGTAAAAGGCTTGAGCAGAATGAATTTACACATTTAAATAATATTACGATTTATACATTTCTCTTTCCAATTGAAAAGTTGCATCCAGATGCTAAGAATAAATCACGACTTATTTGGTGTGCTAAAGACCGCTCAAAAGCATGGCTTGATTGGTCACTAAATGAGGCGTTGCCTTCCGGCAAAGCAAATTGTGAGGCACCTATAGAGCAAGTGCTGGAATTAGGCTCAAAGTTAGGGATCACATCTACGCCGACCCTTATTTTTTCTGATGGCAAGCGAATGTTAGGTGCTCAGCCTTTTAAAGAGATAGAAAAAGTGTTAAACAGCATTAAATTATAAGGTCTTTTAGGTAACAAATAGCTTGACATTTATTCCTAAACAACGTAAAAAAGCTCCCAGGTGTTTGGTTTCGAGTTTTATTTAGCTAGCTTTAATTTATATTTAAGTAGTGCTTTAGTTCTTGATTCAAACTTTTGGGGGGCCTCCCTTGTTTAAAGTTAAGGATTTATGAAATGGCAACAG
>JAPLQN010000069.1 GCA_026399645.1 Candidatus Methylopumilus sp.
AAAACAGCTAACTCAGGTTATTTAACTAGACGTTTAGTTGATGTAACTCAAGATCTTGTTGTAACACAACACGATTGTGGCACAGAAGATGGTTTAGTTACGAAAGCGCTTATTAAAGGAGGTGAAGTTGTTGAGCCATTAAGCGATCGTATTTTAGGTCGCGTCAATGCTCTCGATATTTACCATCCAGAAACTCAAGAAGTGGTTTATTCGAAAGGAACGCTGCTTGAAGAGGATCATGTTGAGAAAATTGATGCACTTGGTATTGATGAGGTTAAAGTAAGAACTGCACTCACGTGCGAAACACGACATGGTATTTGCTCTCAATGTTATGGTCGAGATTTAGGTCGCGGTAAATTAATTAGTCTCGGTGAGGCTATTGGTGTGATTGCAGCGCAATCTATCGGTGAGCCTGGTACTCAATTAACAATGAGAACATTCCATATTGGTGGCGCAGTTTCTAGAGCAGCATCAGTAAGTCAAGTTGAAAGTAAATCAAATGGAGTTATTCAATTTACATCTACCATGCGTTACGTTACCAATGCTCGAAATGAGCAAGTTGTCATTTCTCGTAATGGTGAATTAATTATTCAAGATGAAAGTGGCCGCGAAAGAGAACGTCATAAAGTTCCTTATGGTGCAAATCTAGTTGTTCAAGACGGAAAGCCTATTAAAGCAGGCGGTGTTCTTGCAACCTGGGATCCGCATACACGTCCAATTATTTCTGAGTACGCTGGACAAGTTAAATTTGAAAACGTTGAAGAAGGTATTACAGTTGCAAAACAAATTGATGATGTCACAGGCTTATCATCATTAGTTGTAGTTGATCCTAAGCAGCGCGCGGGCCAGTCAAAAGGTTTAAGGCCTCAAATTAAAATCTTAGACACTTCTGGAAACGAAGTTAAATTAGCGGGTAGTGATTTATCTGTTAACGTAACTTTCCAGCTTGGTTACATCATTACAGTTAAAGATTCTCAAGAGGTAAAAGTTGGTGATGTGATTGCTCGCATTCCGCAAGAGTCTTCTAAAACGAGAGATATAACTGGCGGTCTTCCAAGAGTTGCTGAGTTATTTGAAGCAAGATCTCCAAAAGACGCAGGCATGTTAGCGGAAAGCACAGGTACAGTTTCATTTGGTAAAGATACTAAAGGCAAACAAAGACTTGTGATTACAGATCTTGAAGGTGTTTCAAAAGAGTTCTTAATTCCTAAAGATAAACATGTGACAGCGCACGATGGTCAAGTTGTAACTAAAGGTGAAACTATTGTTGATGGACCTGCAGATCCTCAAGACATTCTTCGCTTGCAAGGTAGAGAATCTTTAGCAAGATATATTATTGATGAAGTTCAAGACGTATATAGATTGCAAGGCGTTAAAATTAATGACAAGCATATCGAAGTAATTGTTAGGCAAATGTTAAGACGTGTTCGTATTACCGATGCAGGCGAAACTTCATTTATTATGGGTGAGCAAGTCGAAAGAGCAGAATTGTTAACTGAAAATGAATCGGTATTGTCGCAAGACAAAAAACCGGCTGAGTATGAATATGTGCTTTTAGGCATTACTAAAGCATCATTATCTACAGATTCATTTATTTCAGCAGCTTCATTCCAAGAAACAACTCGCGTTCTCACTGAGGCTGCAATTCTAGGTAAACGTGATGAATTAAGAGGACTTAAAGAGAATGTAATCGTAGGTCGTTTAATTCCTGCAGGTACAGGTTTGGCTTATCATGAATCAAGAAAAGCTGCTGCTGCTGGGGAAAATATGGACCCTGTTGAGGTTCCTCTAGATCAGATCGATGTTCCAATGGAAGAGGCTCAGGTAACTAGCCCTGAAATTGAAGCACCGACTGAATGATAGGTTGACTTTATGCAGGAACCAAAATACAATTTGCGGCTTTTTGGGATCTTCGCGTTTAGCGAAGCGCTCAAAATAGTCATTATTAATAGTAAGTTAGAAATTTAAGGATTTAGGCGATGCCAACAATTAATCAGTTAATTCGTAAACCACGAAAAAAAGTTGAGACTAAGAGCAAGGTTCCAGCTCTAGAATCTTCACCTCAAAAAAGAGGTGTGTGTACTCGTGTTTACACAACCACTCCAAAAAAACCAAACTCTGCTTTACGTAAAGTAGCTAAAGTTCGTTTGACGAATGGTTACGAAGTGATTAGTTACATTGGTGGAGAAGGCCATAATTTACAAGAGCACAGTGTTGTTCTGTTAAGAGGCGGACGTGTAAAGGATTTACCAGGCGTTCGTTACCATATGGTTCGAGGTAGTTTGGATACTGCTGGTGTTAAAGATCGTAAACAATCCCGATCTAAATATGGTGCTAAACGACCTAAAGAAGCTTAAATTTTTAGAATACTAAATTAAGGTAAACATAATATGCCAAGACGTAGAGAAGTTCCCAAACGAATCATTCTTCAAGATCCGAAATTCGGAAGCCAAGAGGTTTCTAAATTCGTGAATGTTTTAATGACAAGCGGAAAAAAATCCGTTGCTGAAAGATTAATTTACGGCGCATTTGATCAAATTAAAACGAAAACCGGAAAAGATCCTATTGAAGTTTTTTCTCTCGCATTAACAAATTTAAGACCAGTAGTTGAAGTAAAAAGTCGACGTGTAGGTGGGGCTAATTATCAAGTGCCTGTCGAAGTTAGACCTTCAAGACGTGTGGCTTTAGCTATGAGATGGTTAAGAGATGCAGCACGTAAAAGAGGTGAAAAATCAATGGATTTACGTTTAGCAGCTGAAATTGCAGAAGCTTCAGAAAATAAAGGCGCTGCAATGAAAAAACGAGAAGAAGTCCACAGAATGGCAGAAGCTAATAAAGCTTTCTCACATTTCCGTTTCTAAACTTATTTATTTAAAGGTAATTCTAAAGTGGCTCGCATAACCCCCATTAATCGATACAGAAATATAGGAATTAGTGCTCATATTGATGCAGGTAAAACTACAACAACTGAGCGTATTCTTTTTTACACAGGGGTAAACCATAAGATTGGTGAAGTGCACGATGGTGCCGCAACTATGGATTGGATGGAGCAAGAGCAAGAACGAGGAATTACTATTACTTCAGCCGCAACAACTTGTTTCTGGAAGGGTATGGCAGGTCAATTTGACCAGCATCGAATCAATATTATTGATACCCCAGGACACGTTGATTTCACTATTGAAGTTGAACGATCAATGCGAGTTCTTGATGGCGCTTGCATGGTTTACTGTGCGGTAGGAGGTGTTCAGCCCCAGTCAGAAACGGTATGGCGTCAAGCAAATAAATATAAGGTTCCGCGTCTTGCTTTTGTAAATAAAATGGATAGAGCCGGCGCAAACTTTTTTAAAGTTTATGATCAAATGCGTTTACGTTTAAAAGCTAATCCAATTGCACTTCAAGTTCCTATAGGTGCTGAAGAAAAATTTGAAGGTGTTATTGATCTTATTAAAATGAAAGCTGTTTATTGGGATGAATCATCTCAAGGAATGAAATTTGATTATCGCGATATTCCTGCAGATCTAGTTGATACATGTAAAGAATGGCGCGAAAAAATGCTTGAAGCAGCCGCTGAAGCCAATGAAGAGCTAATGAATAGATATTTGGAAACTGGTGATTTAAGCGAAGAAGATATCAAAAAAGGTTTGCGCATTAGAACGATTAATTTTGAAATCGTACCTATGTTATGCGGATCAGCCTTTAAAAATAAAGGCGTGCAAGCTATGTTGGATGCAGTGATTGAGTATTTACCTGCTCCTACTGATGTTGCAGCGCTCGTATGTGAAGACGCCAAAGGTCAACCTACAACTCGTAAAGCCTCTGATGATGAGCCTTTCTCTGCGTTAGCATTTAAAATTATGACAGACCCTTTTGTAGGTCAGCTTATTTTCTTCCGCGTATATTCAGGCGTTATTAAATCAGGCGATACCATATATAACCCAATTAAAGGCCGTAAAGAACGTATTGGCCGTATTCTTCAAATGCACGCAAATCAGCGTGAAGAATTGAAAGAAGTTCGTGCTGGCGATATTGCAGCAGCTGTGGGACTTAAAGAAGCAACAACAGGCGACACTTTATGTGATATCAATAATGAAGTTGTTCTTGAAAGAATGATTTTCCCTGAGCCTGTTATCCACGTTGCAGTTGAACCTAAAACAAAAGCCGATCAAGAGAAAATGGGTATAGCTTTAAATAGACTTGCTCAAGAAGATCCTTCATTTAGAGTGAAGACAGATGAAGAAACAAATCAAACAATTATTTCAGGTATGGGTGAGCTTCACTTAGAAATTCTTGTAGATCGAATGAGGAGAGAATTTGGTGTTGAAGCTAACGTAGGTGCGCCACAAGTGGCTTATAGGGAAGCTATCAAGAAATCGGTTGAAATTGAAGGTAAATTTGTAAAGCAATCTGGCGGTAAAGGTCAATATGGTCATGTATGGCTCAAAATGGAGCCAAATGATCCGGGCAAAGGTTTCGAATTTATTGATGCAATTAAAGGTGGATCAGTGCCTCGTGAGTTCATTCCTGCGGTTGAAAAAGGATTACGAGAAACACTTCCTGCTGGTGTAGTTGCCGGTTATCCAGTTGTAGACGTTAAAGTAACTCTATTTGATGGTTCATACCATGATGTTGACTCAAATGAAAATGCATTTAAAATGGCGGCTTCGATGGCATTTAAAGACGGAATGCGTAAAGCAGATCCAATCCTTCTTGAGCCTATGATGGCAGTTGAGGTAGAAACACCTGAGGATTACTTTGGTGATTTGATGGGTGACCTTTCATCTAGACGTGGCATGATTCAAGGTATGGAAGATAGTGCATCTGGCAAAGTCGTTCGCGCTGAAGTTCCATTAGCAGAGATGTTTGGATATTCAACAACCATGCGTTCCCTATCTCAAGGTAGAGCAACATATTCGATGGAATTTAAGCATTACACAGAAGCACCAAGAAACGTAGCAGAAGCAGTCGTTAATAAAAAATAAGTTAAAAATCTGAGGATAACATTATGGCTAAAGGCAAATTTGAACGTACCAAACCCCATGTGAACGTTGGCACAATTGGTCACGTTGACCATGGTAAGACAACACTTACAGCGGCAATCACAACGATTCTTGCTAAGAAATTTGGCGGAGAAGCTA
>JAPLQN010000087.1 GCA_026399645.1 Candidatus Methylopumilus sp.
CGATTAATTTAAATTTTTTTATTAGGAGTATTAAATGGCTATCTCTAAAGCTGAAATTTTAGATGCAGTAAGTGCAATGACAGTTCTTGACTTGTCAGAGCTTATTAAAGATATGGAAGAAAAATTTGGCGTTTCAGCTGCTGCTGCTGCTGTTGCAGCTGCACCTGCTGCCGCTGCTGCTGGCGGTGCGGCTGCTGCAGAACAAACTGAGTTTACTGTGATGTTAACTGCTTCAGGTGAGCAAAAAGTAAACGTTATTAAAGCTGTTCGTGAAATCACAGGTCTTGGCTTAAAAGAAGCTAAAGACTTAGTGGATGGCGCACCTAAGCCAATTAAAGAAGGTATTGCAAAAGCTGCAGCTGAAGAAGCACTAGCTAAATTAAAAGAAGCTGGCGCTACAGCAGAACTTAAGTAATGCTAATTAGCTTGGCTGACAGCTCGCTGTCAGCCATTGCTTTTTTTGTTTTAAATAATTTTTAGGTTAAAACTTATAAAAATTTATAAAACAATATTCTTCGATCTGAAAAGTTTATTGTTTTATAAAAATTACACCAGGAGACGCAATGAGCTATTCCTTTACTGAAAAAAAACGTATTAGAAAAAGTTTTGCTAAAAGAGAGCGTGTGCAAGATATACCATACTTGCTCACCATGCAGCTTGAGTCTTATGCAGCTTTTTTACAGAAGAATACGCATGCCGAACAGAGACTTAGCGAAGGCCTTCAGTCAACATTCAATTCAGTATTTCCTATCACAAGTCATTCTGGTAATGCCCGACTTGATTTTGTCACTTACAATTTAGGCGAGGAAGCGTTTGACGTTAAAGAATGTCAACAGCGCGGCTTAACATATGGCGTTCCATTGAGAGTCAAAGTTCGTTTAACTCTCATGGATAAAGAAGCATCAAAACCAACAGTAAAAGAAATTAAAGAGCAGGAAGTGTACATGGGCGAAATTCCGCTTATGACAGACAATGGTTCATTTGTTATTAATGGCACCGAAAGAGTTATCGTATCTCAACTTCATAGAAGTCCTGGAGTATTTTTTGAGCATGATCGAGGCAAAACCCACAGCTCTGGAAAGTTATTATTTTCAGCAAGAATCATTCCTTATCGCGGCTCTTGGTTAGATTTCGAATTTGATCCTAAGGATTATTTATATTTCCGTGTGGATCGTCGCAGAAAAATGCCAGTCACAATTTTATTAAAAGCTTTAGGTTATTCACCAGAACAAATTCTAGAAACATACTACGATTTTGATTCATTCCATGTGACTGCTAAATCAATTGATTTTGAATTAGTCCCTGATCGTCTAAGAGGCGAGATTGCTAAGTTTGATATCGCTGATAAAAGAGGAAATGTGATTGTACAAAAAGACAAGCGCATTACTGTTAAGCATATCCGTGAGATGGAAAAAGCAGGCGTAAATAAAATTACAGTAGATAAAGATTTTATTTTGGGCCGCAAGCTTTCGAAAGCAATTGTAGATAAAAATACAGGCGAAGTCATTGCTAGTGCAAATGATGAAATCACAGAGTCAGTATTGGATAAATTTATTGAAGTAGGTGTAGGGCAAATTCATACACTCTATTCAAATGATTTAGATCATGGCGATTATATTTCTCAAACACTTACTTCAGATGAAGTTCCTGATCAGTACAGTGCAAAAGTAGCTATTTATCGAATGATGAGACCTGGCGAGCCACCGACTGAAGATGCAGTTGAGGCTTTATTCAAAGGACTATTTTTCAATGAAGACCGATATGACTTATCTAATGTAGGTCGCATGAAATTTAATCGAAGAGCGCATCCAAAAGCATATGAACAACATGCAAACTGGTTACAAAGATTTTATAAGCGTGTAGGCCCTCAAGGCGAAACTGGTGCAAATATTTTATCGAACGATGATATCTTAGCTGTGATCGGTGTTCTTATTGAGTTACGAAATGGTCGAGGCGAAATAGATGATATTGACCATCTTGGTAATCGAAGAATTCGTTCTGTTGGTGAGCTTGTAGAAAATCAATTCAGAACTGGACTTGTTCGAGTAGAGCGAGCAGTTAAAGAAAGATTAAGCCAAGCTGAGGCAGATAATTTGATGCCACATGACTTAATTAATTCAAAACCTATCTCAAGTGCGATTAGAGAATTTTTTGGTTCATCACAATTATCTCAATTTATGGATCAAACCAACCCATTGTCTGAAATTACGCATAAGCGAAGAGTATCAGCCTTAGGCCCTGGAGGTTTAACAAGAGAGCGTGCTGGCTTCGAGGTCCGTGACGTTCACTCGACACATTATGGCCGTGTTTGCCCAATTGAAACGCCAGAAGGACCAAACATTGGATTAATTAATTCACTTGCACTTTATGCAAGAACGAATCAATACGGCTTCTTAGAGACACCTTATAGGCGTGTTGAAAATGGAAAAGTTACTGCAAAGATAGACTATCTTTCTGCGATTGAAGAAAGTGAATTTGTTATAGCTCAGGCAAATACTGAACTTGATAATAAAGGACACTTTCAAGACGATTTAATTTCATGTCGTCATCGCAACGAATTTACGATGTCCTCTGTAGATCCTATTCAATATATGGACGTAGCACCTGGCCAGATTGTTTCTGTGGCAGCTGCATTAATCCCATTTTTAGAGCACGACGATGCAAATCGCGCGCTTATGGGCGCAAACATGCAACGTCAAGCAGTGCCATGTTTGAGAGCAGAGAAAGCAGTTGTAGGTACAGGCATTGAAAGAACTGTAGCAACTGATTCTGGCACAACAGTTCAAGCTAAGCGGGGTGGTATTGTTGATTATGTAGATTCAAGACGTATTGTGGTTCGCGTGAACGACGACGAAGCTGCTGATGGCGAAGTTGGTGTTGATATTTATAACCTAACTAAATACACAAGATCAAATCAAAATACTAATATTAATCAAAGGCCACTTGTAAGAATTGGCAACAAAATTGCAAGGGGTGATGTGATTGCTGACGGCGCATCAACAGATGTTGGTGAATTAGCGCTTGGTCAAAATATGCTTGTTGGATTTATGCCCTGGAATGGTTACAACTTCGAGGATTCGATTTTAATTTCAGAGCGCGTAGTGGCTGAAGATCGATATACATCAATTCATATCGAAGAATTATCTGTTGTATCTAGAGATACAAAATTAGGCCCAGAGGAAATTACGCGCGACATTTCAAATCTTTCAGAAAGAATGCTTGGAAGACTTGATGAGTCAGGCATTATTTATATTGGTGCCGAAGTTGAATCAGGCGACGTGCTTGTGGGAAAAGTTACACCAAAAGGCGAGACACAGCTTACACCCGAAGAAAAACTCTTAAGAGCAATTTTTGGTGAAAAAGCTTCTGATGTAAAAGACACTAGCTTGAGAGTGCAATCAGGCATGTCCGGAACAATTATTGATGTTCAAGTATTTACGAGAGAGGGCATTGATAGAGATTCAAGAGCCGAACAAATTATTGATGATCAATTAAAGCACTTCAAACAAGATCTAGCTGATCAATTAAGAATTGTTGAAGATGATACTTTTGGAAGAATCGAAAGATTACTTACAAGTAAAGTCGCAACTGGCGGCCCAAAAGGCTTGAAAAAAGGCGAAAAAATATCTAAAGATTTTCTAGCTTCAATTAATAGATACGATTGGTTTGATATTCGCTTAGGTAATGATGACGCTTCAAAACAATTAGAAAGTTTGAAAGATAATTTAGCAAGTGCTAAAGAACAATTCGACAAACGTTTTGAAGAGAAAAAAAGAAAATTAACACAAGGCGATGAGCTCCCTCCGGGCGTTCAAAAAATGGTTAAGGTTTACTTGGCCGTGAAACGCAGAATTCAGCCTGGCGATAAAATGGCTGGACGTCACGGTAACAAAGGCGTTGTTTCTAAAATTGCTCCTGTAGAAGATATGCCGCATATGGCTGATGGCACACCTTTGGATATTGTATTAAATCCATTAGGCGTTCCTTCTCGAATGAATATTGGCCAAATTTTAGAAACTCATCTTGGATGGGCAGCTAAAGGTCTAGGTCTTCGTATCGGAGAAATGTTAAGAGAAGAAGTAAAAATTACTGAAGTTCGTAAATTTTTAGATCAAATTTACAACGATGCTTCAGGTAAAAAAGAAGACATTAAGTCATTAAACGATGATGAAGTTGTAGAACTTGCCGAGCACTTGAAAAATGGCGTTCCATTTGCTACATCAGTTTTCGATGGCGCATCTGAGTCGGACATTCAATATATGTTAGATCTGGCTTATCCAGATAACGATCCAAAAACTAAACTGTTGCAATTCTCAGCAAACAAAACGCAAGTTAAATTGTTTGATGGTCGCACAGGTGAGGCGTTTGAAAGGCCGGTTACAGTAGGTTACATGCATGTACTTAAATTACATCATTTGGTTGATGACAAGATGCATGCGCGCTCAACTGGACCTTATTCTCTTGTAACGCAGCAGCCACTTGGCGGTAAAGCGCAATTTGGTGGACAACGTTTTGGTGAGATGGAAGTTTGGGCGCTGGAAGCATACGGCGCTGCCTATACCCTACAAGAAATGTTGACTGTTAAATCAGACGATGTTGCTGGTAGAACTAAAGTATACGAAAACATAGTCAAGGGTGAGCATAAGATTGATGCAGGCATGCCTGAGTCATTCAACGTGTTGGTTAAAGAAATTCGTTCACTAGCTATTGATATTGACCTCGATAGAAACTAAGGAGATCACAGATGAAAGCTTTATTAGACCTATTTAAACAGGTTACACAAGAAGAAGAGTTTGATGCAATTAAGA
>JAPLQN010000076.1 GCA_026399645.1 Candidatus Methylopumilus sp.
TGAACCAACCACGATTGCATCAAGCCCTTGGATTGCAAGCTGGGTGGCTTTAATAAGCTTCATGACACCATAGGGAGTGCAAGACCTTAATTGGGGCTGCTTTATTGCTAAAAGGCCAATATTTTTAGGATGAAATCCATCCACATCTTTAAGTGGTGAAATATTTTCAAAAATGACGTCATTATTAATGTGTGAAGGTAAAGGCGACTGAACTAAGATGCCATCAATACTAGTATCATTATTTAATATTTCAATAAGTGTTAAAAGTTCTTTTTCAGAAGTTTCATTAGGTAAGTCATAAGCAATCGACTTGACGCCAATTTTTTCACAGGCCAAACGTTTATTTTTGACATAGATGGACGACGCAGGATTAGAGCCTATAAGAACGACCGCTAAACTGGGATTGCGAATACCTTTTTTTGATCTCACATCAATTTCTTTTTTGAGATCTTGAAGAAGATTTTCAGCAATCGCTTTACCATCAATTATCTTGGCTGACATGAATTGATCCATCAATAAAAAAATTATCTTAACATATTGAATTTTAAATTTGTTCCATACTTGGTGAATCTTTTGTAAGAAGAAGCATCAAAGAGTATGATTAATATAAATTATTTTTTTAAGAGGAGCTTTAAGATCATGAAGAAAAGTGTTTGGGTAATAATTTCACTAGGATTAATTTTTGGTTTAAATCCACCTATTTTTGCAGACCATCATGATAAGGGTGAGCATTGTAAAATGCATACAAAAAAATCATTTGAAGAAGCCGATAAAGATCGTGATGGAACCCTTGATCGTGAAGAAGCAAAGGTTGTTTGCAAAGAGGATTTCGATCTTATGGATAAAGACCGTGATGGTACATTGTCTAAAGAAGAGCTTAATGCATGTAAGGGTAAAAAAGGTAAATCAGGCCATAAAAAAGCTGCTAAACCAGCGTAAATAGAAGAAATCATGAGGGCTAAGATGGCCGCTTCATTTGACCTCAGCCTTTAATTAGGCTATATTCTCGCCCTCGGGGTGTAGCGTAGTCTGGTAGCGCGCCTGCTTTGGGAGCAGGATGTCGGGAGTTCGAATCTCTCCACCCCGACCAGATTTAGCATCTTACTTATTATAGAAAAAAAGGATTTTCTGTAACACGCTTTGTGTTGTTAAGCTGCCCGTAGCTCAACTGGATAGAGCACCAACCTTCTAAGTTGGGGGTTACAGGTTCAATTCCTGTCGGGCAGGCCAATTTCTAGTTCATTGGTGGCTGTAGCTCAGTTGGTAGAGTCCAGGATTGTGATTCCTGTTGTCGTGGGTTCGAGCCCCATCAGCCACCCCAGTTTTAAATGCATTGAATCAAGAGTTAATTGACGATATAGTCATTTCAACTTTAATTAATGTTTAATGCATTCATGGACGATCAGCAACTTCTTCGATATAGCCGTCATATCTTATTGCCTGATATTGAATATCAGGGACAAGAAAAACTTCTTAATAGTCATATTCTCATTGTAGGTGCAGGTGGTTTAGGCTCACCCATTGCAATCTATTGTGCAGCTGCGGGTGTTGGAAAAATGACGATATGTGATTTTGATGATGTAGATTTAAGTAATCTACAAAGACAAATCATTCATGACACACAATCAGTTGGCATTAATAAAGCCTCTTCTGCAAAACAGTTTATTCAATTACTTAATCCAGATGTAGAAGTGATTGCTGTGACAGAAAAACAAACTGAAGCAAGCATGAAAGTCATTGCAAAAGATGTAGATGTCATTATTGATGGCTCAGATAATTTTGCGACACGCTATGCGCTTAATCGAATTGCAGTGTCATTAAAGAAACCTCTAGTTTCAGGTGCTGCCGTGGGTTATGAAGGTCAAATTAGTGTCTTTGATATGAGACATGATAAGAGTCCTTGTTATCACTGTCTATTTCCAGATACAGGCGACCGCAGTGAAACGCGCTGTGCTGATAATGGTGTTTTTTCACCCACAGTCGGCATGATAGGCACTGCTCAAGCTGCCGAAGTCATGAAGATTATTTTAGGCATAGGCGAGTCTTTAGAGGGGCGCTTATTATTGCTTGATGTGAAATCGATGCAATGGAAAAATATTCAACTTAAAAAAGATCCATCTTGCGCTGTTTGTTCTAAGTGATTTTTTTATGGCAGACATCTGCCCTGAGGCCTGATATCACTTATCCCTATGTTAAAATGAATCTTTAACAAATCCTCTATGTGCTTTATTCATGGAAAATAATCTCTCTAAACCTTTTAGCCCAAAAGATATTGAAAGTCATTGGTATGATTTTTGGGAATCAAAAGGCTTTTATGAAGCAGGCTTAGATACTAATAAAAAAAATTCATTTTGCATTTTATTGCCGCCACCCAACGTCACAGGAACGTTGCATATGGGGCATGGATTCAATCAAACACTTATGGATGCATTAACACGTTATCACCGTATGAAGGGCGACAACACTTTATGGCAGCCCGGTACTGATCATGCAGGCATCGCAACACAAATCGTGGTTGAAAGACAGCTTGATAAAGAAGGTATTTCAAGACATAACCTTGGACGAGAAAAGTTTTTAGAAAAAGTATGGGAGTGGAAAGCCTACTCAGGCGGCACAATCACAGAGCAGATGCGTAGACTTGGCACTTCACCTGATTGGTCTCGCGAACGTTTCACGATGGATGAAGGTTTATCAAAAACGGTGACTGAAACATTTGTCAGTTTATATAAAGAGGGACTCATTTATCGTGGTAAACGTTTAGTAAATTGGGACATTCAATTACAGACAGCCGTATCTGATTTAGAAGTAGTACAAGAAGAAGAAGATGGATTCTTATGGCATATTCAATACCCACTCGCATCTGGTGATGGCCATTTAACTGTTGCTACCACTCGACCTGAAACAATGTTGGGTGACGTTGCGATTATGATTCATCCTGAAGATGGCCGATATCAAAAACTTCTTGGCCAAATGGTAAAACTTCCTTTATGTGATCGTGAAATCCCAATCATCGCAGATGATTATGTTGATCAAACATTTGGGACGGGTGTTGTTAAAGTAACGCCCGCGCATGACTTCAATGACTATGCTGTAGGGTTGCGACATAAGCTACCTATGATAAGTGTGTTGACGCTCGATGGACATATTAACGAGGCAGCACCTAAGGCTTATCAAGGGCTAGATCGATTTGCTGCACGTAAAAAAATTGTAGAAGATTTAGATTCTCAAGGATTTCTTGTAAAAACTGAAAAGCACAAACTTAAAATCCCACGAGGTGATAGAACAGATGTGGTGATCGAACCAATGCTGACTGATCAGTGGTTTGTTGCCATGACTAAAAAAGGCCATGACGGAAAAAGTATTACAGAAAAAGCTCTTGATGTTGTGAAGACGGGTGAAATTAAGTTCTTTCCAGATAACTGGGTGAATACTTATAACCAGTGGCTAAACGAGGAAGAAGCTAAAGCTTTAGCAGTAAAAGATGGCTATCAGGGAAGTTTAAAACGTGATCCAGATGTCCTAGATACTTGGTACTCATCAGCGCTATGGCCTTTCTCAACCCTTGACTGGACGCCTGATTATCCAAAGGTGTCAAACCCAGCTCTCGATCTTTATTTGCCCTCGACGGTATTAGTGACAGGTTTTGATATTATCTTTTTTTGGGTCGCTCGAATGGTCATGATGACTAAGCACATTACTGGAAAGATTCCATTTAAGCATGTGTATGTGCATGGACTTATTCGTGATGCAGAAGGCCAGAAGATGAGTAAGTCAAAAGGAAATGTTTTGGATCCTATCGATTTGATCGATGGCATTTCACTTGAAGCACTTATTGAAAAAAGAACAACCGGACTTATGAACCCGAAGCAAGCCGAATCAATTACTAAAAAAACACGCAAAGAATTTCCAGAGGGTATCGCCGCTTTTGGCACAGACGCCTTACGTTTTACTTATGCGAGTCTGGCAAGTCCTGGACGTGACATCAAATTTGATCTTCAACGTTGCGAAGGCTATCGAAATTTCTGCAATAAATTATGGAATGCAACACGTTTTGTTCTTATGAACTGTGAAGGCAAAGAAAATGGTTTTGGCGAATGCGTAGATGGTTACCTTGCATTTTCAAAAGCTGATCGTTGGATTGTGAGCGAATTACAGAATAGAGAAGTGGCTATTGAAAAAGCATTTTTAGATTACCGATTTGATTTATTGTCACAAGAGCTTTATCA
>JAPLQN010000004.1 GCA_026399645.1 Candidatus Methylopumilus sp.
AACCCAGGAAGAATTAGATAGAGTTAAATCTATGGTCATCGCAAGCGATGTATACCAAAAAGACTCAATGTTCGGGATGGCGATGGAAATTGGTCAACTTGAAACAATGGGTTATTCATTTCACTTAAGTGATGGTTATATTGAAAAAGTAAATAGCGTTACTTCTGAACAAATAAAAAATGTAGCTACGAAATACTTAACTCGAGATAAATTATCTATAGTAATTCTCGACCCTCAGCCAATGACGGAAGCTACCTTACCGAAGGGGCGGCCTCATGTTCATTAAATTCATTCAAATTATTTTCTTGTTTGTATGTTTTATGCAAAATTCTTTTGCTGCATTAAAAATTGATACATGGAATACACAAGCAGGGACAAAAGTTTTTTTTGTCGAGAATCATGACCTTCCTATACTTGATATCAATATAAATTTTTTTGCAGGTAGCGCCCAAGATCCTGCTGGCAAAGAAGGTCTTGCTAATTTAACTCGTCACCTTATGAATTTGGGAGCTGGGGGCATTAATGAGGAAAAGTTAGCTAATCAATTTTCAGATATTGGAGCAGTCATTAAAGGGGATGTTGATCTCGACAGAGCCTATTTTAAATTAAGAACACTAAGCTCCTCTTCTCAAAAGGACAAAGCGCTTACTCTTTTTAAAAATGTAATTCATTCGCCCGATTTTCCAGTGCCAGTGATAGACAGAGAAAAAAATAGATTTATTGCAAGTATTAAGCAAGCAATGACTCAGCCAGAAGCAATTGCTAATTTGGCATTCATGAAGTCTATGTACGGTGAACACCCTTATGCGCATGATGAAGCTGGAAGCATAGAGAGCCTTCAAAAGCTAAATCAAGAAGATTTGAAACAGTTTTATAAAAACTGTTATTTATCCTCCGAATCTTCAATTGTAATTGTTGGCGATCTTAATATTGATGAAGCTAGGAAAATAAGTGAATCAATTAGCCAAGGATTGCCTCAAGGAAATACAAAACATAAAATCAGTGCTGTAACAGCTTCAAATGATGTTGGCGTTAAAAAAATACAACACCCCGCAAAACAGGCCCATATTTTATTGGGCACGCCTGCTTTAAAGCGCGGAGATAAAGATTATTTTCCTCTATATGTTGGTAATTACATTTTAGGAGGTGGCGGTTTTGTGTCACGGTTAACTGAAGAAGTTAGAGAAAAAAAAGGACTAGTTTATAGCGTCTATAGTTACTTTATGCCCCTCTATGCTGAAGGCCCACTTGAAATTGGTTTGCAAACTAAAAAAGAGCAAGCAGATGAAGCGCTAGCGATTGTAAATAGTACAGTTAAAAAATTTATCGATGATGGCCCTACTGAAAAAGAACTTATTGCTGCTAAACAAAATTTGGTAGGGGGATTCCCTTTAAGGTTAGATAGCAATGCGAAAATTGTTGACTATCTCAGTATGATTGCTTTTTATAACCTACCTATTTCTTATATTGATAATTATATTCAAGAAATTAATAAAGTAACTATCAGCCAAATAAAGACAGCATTTAAAAATAAAATTGATCCTAATAAACTTACGACCATAATTGTTGGTGCAGAATAGGTTTTGAAGACAGTAAAAAATCAAGTCAAAATTATTGGTGGAGAATGGAAAAGAAAAAATATTTCTTTTATTTACTCCCCAGGACTAAGGCCTACCCCAGGCAGAGTTAGAGAGACTTTATTTAATTGGCTAGAGCAGGATTTAACCGGTAAAGTTTGTTTAGATCTCTTTTCTGGCTCTGGTGTCATTGGCTTTGAATCGCTCTCCAGGGGAGCTAAAAATGTAGTTATGATTGAAAAATCTCCTCAAGTTTTTAAAATGATTCAAGAAAATCAAAAACTCCTTCAAGCGGATGGGGCAGTTCTTCAGCTCACTGATGCACTCGCGTTTCTTGAAAAGAATACTACTAAGTTTGATATTATTTTCTGTGACCCACCTTTTAATGAGAGCTGGGAAGGTAAATTATTTCCTCAATTAGCTAACCATTTAGCAGAGGATGGGCTAATATACTTTGAATCAGAAGCTAGCATAAAAGAATATAGCGTATTTAATATTGCAAAAAAAAGAAAAGCGGGTAATGTCTTTTATCATCTCGTTACATTAAAAAATAATGACTCAATCTAACCTATCTATTGCCATTTATCCCGGAACGTTTGACCCTATTACATTAGGTCACGAAAATATCGCGCATCGTGCTGCAAGAATTTTCGATAAAATTATTGTGGCTGTCGCTTCTAATTCAACTAAAAAATGCTTTTTCTCTTTTGAGGAGAGGGTAGGCTTAGTGAAGGCTGTATTTAAGGAGTATAAAGAAATTGAAGTTATTGGTTTTAGTGGGCTTTTAATGGACTTTGTTGAAGCACAAAATGCTCAAGTAGTGATTAGAGGGCTCAGAGCTGTTTCTGATTTCGAATATGAATTTCAATTAGCAGGCATGAATCGTAAATTATATCCAAATGTTGAAACGCTTTTTTTAACACCTTCCGAGCAATTTACTTTTGTATCTTCGAGCTTAGTAAGAGAAGTCGCTACCTTAGGCGGGAATATAGAGCAATTTGTATCTCCAATCGTCAAGGAAGCTATGAAAAAAACTGGACGTTAATCATGGCATTAATGATTACGGACGAATGTATTAACTGTGATGTATGTGAGCCCGAATGTCCAAATAATGCAATTTATCAGGGCATTAATATTTACGAAATTAATCCACAGTTATGTACAGAATGTGTTGGGCATTTTGATACTCCTCAATGTCAGGAGGTATGTCCCGTAGATTGCATTCCTCTCCATCCAGAATATACCGAATCTCAAGAAGATCTCATGCTCAAATATCATCACCTGCAAAAAGACAAAGTAAATTAGCAATGCGCGTCCTTCATACTATGATTCGTGTCAGCGATCTAGAAAAATCAATCAATTTTTATACTAATACCTTAGGCATGAAACTCTTAAGACGTCATGAATATCCGGATGGGAAATTTACATTAGCATTTGTGGGATTCGGAGATGAAAAAGACCATGCTGTGATTGAGCTTACTTATAATTGGGGTATTACATCTTATGATAAAGGTAACGCTTTTGGGCATATTGCAATTGAAGTTGAAGACGCATATAAAACTTGTGAGCTAATTAAAAGCAAGGGCGGAAAAGTTATTCGGGAAGCCGGCCCGATGCAACATGGGGCAACGGTTATTGCTTTTATTGAAGATCCAGATGGCTATAAAATTGAATTAATTCAAGCAGGCCCCTTTTAATCAATCAAATAAACCTTTCATTTTATCAAGCCAACCTTTCGACTTTGGGCTGTGCTTGCCACGATCTAATTGATTAATCTCTTCAAGTTCTTTTAATAATTCTTTTTGTCTTTCTGTGAGCTTAATAGGTGTTTCAATAGAGACGTGACAATGGAGGTCTCCAGGTACATTTTGTCTTAATGGCTTAATGCCTTTGCCTTTTAATCTAAAAACAGCGCCTGTTTGTGTTTCGGCAGGAATTTTCATTTTTGCATGTCCGTCTAAAGTCGGCACTTCAATTTCGCCACCAAGGGCTGCAGTAGAAAAGCTGATTGGCATTTCGCAATGCAAATTTCCACCATCACGCTCAAATAAATCATGTTTCTTAAGATGAACTACAACGTAAAGATCTCCAGGGGGGCCACCATTAATTCCAGACTCACCTTCACCTGACAGTCGAATTCGATCGCCTTCATCTACACCTAAAGGAATTTTAACGGATAGTGTTTTAGTTTGTTTGACACGACTGGCTCCATGACAAGTCGAACAGGGTTCTTTGACAATTTTCCCTGTTCCATGACACTTAGGACATGTTTGTTGAACAGAGAAAAACCCTTGCTGCATTCGGACTTGGCCATGACCATTACATGTATCACAAGAGACGGGTTGTGTACCAGGTTTAGCACCAGTACCTTTGCATGGCTCACAAGATGTCATAACAGGAATACGTATTTTTGTTTCTGTACCCTTTGCCGCATCTTCTAAGCTAATTTCCATGTTGTAACGAAGATCAGCTCCGCGATATACATTAGATTTTTGACCGCCACGACCTCCACCAAAAATATCACCAAAAATATCACCAAAGGCATCATTAAAGTCTGAATATCCTGCAGATCCCTGACCGCCCATGCTTGGATCTACACCTGCATGACCATACTGATCGTAACTTGTTCTTTTTTGTGAA
>JAPLQN010000083.1 GCA_026399645.1 Candidatus Methylopumilus sp.
CCTGTAACTCGCGAATTGAGAACAGAACGGTTCATGAAGATTGTTTCATTAGCACCAGAAGTTTTATAGGAGTATACGGATGAATAAAATTCGTAAAGGTGACAAAGTCATTTTAAATACAGGCAAAGACAAAGGTAAACAAGGTGTTGTTTTAAGCGTACTTAAAACAGGACATGTTGTGGTTGAAGGTTTGAATATGGTAAAAAAACACACCAAACCAAATCCTGCAAAAAATATTCAAGGTGGAATCGTAGGTAAAGAAATGCCACTTAATATTTCTAATGTTGCTTTACTTAATAACTTGACTCAAAAAGCTGACAGAGTCGGAATTAAAAAATTAGATGATGGAAAAAAAATCCGTGTTTTCAAATCAAACAACGAAGCAGTTGACGCATAGGAAAAGAAATGGCTCGATTAAAAGAATTTTATAAA
Source organism: Candidatus Methylopumilus sp. (assembly GCA_026399645.1). GTDB lineage: Bacteria > Pseudomonadota > Gammaproteobacteria > Burkholderiales > Methylophilaceae > Methylopumilus. The sequence continues at coordinate 433 of JAPLQN010000083.1, forward strand.
ACAGAAGTCATTAAAAAAATGACTGATCAATTTGGTTATTCATCTCCAATGCAAGTCCCTAGAATTGAAAAAATTACTTTAAATATGGGTGTAGGTGAAGCAGTAGCTGACAAAAAGATCATGGAACACGCTGTAGGCGACATGGAAAAAATTGCTGGTCAAAAAGCTATTGTCACTAAAGCTAAAAAATCAGTGGCGGCATTTAAGATTCGTGACGATTATCCGGTAGGTTGCAAAGTGACTCTTCGAAGAGATCGTATGTATGAATTCTTAGATCGACTTGTTACAGTTGCTATTCCGCGAATTAGAGACTTTAGAGGTATTTCTGCTAGATCATTTGATGGTCGCGGAAATTACAATATGGGTGTTAAAGAGCAGATTATTTTTCCTGAAATTGAATACGATAAAATCGATGCATTAAGAGGGATGAATATCACAATTACAACGACAGCTAAAACTGACGAAGAAGCAAAAGCATTGTTATCTGCGTTTAGTTTTCCATTTAGAAACTAGGTTTAGACTATGTCTAAAATGTGCATGATAGAACGTGAATTAAAACGACGTAATATGGTTGAAAAATTTAAGACCAAACGTGCTGCTTTAAATCAAATTATCTTAGATATAAACGCATCTTCAGAGCAAAAACAAGAAGCGAGACAGAAGTTACAAAGTTTACCCCGTAATTCAAGTCCAGTTAGATTAAGAAATCGTTGTTCTCTAACAGGTCGTCCAAGAGGCGTCTACAGTAAGTTCGGGATTGGTCGAAGTAAATTAAGAGATTTAATGATGCGAGGCGAAGTGCCTGGCGTGATTAAAGCAAGTTGGTAATAGGAGAAAAATAATATGAGTATGAGCGATCCAGTTGCCGATATGCTAACCAGAATTAGGAATGGTCAAGGTACTAATAAAGTATCTATCACCATGCCTGCATCTAAATTAAAAAAAGCTATCGCAAACGTTTTAAAAGATGAAGGCTATATTGAGAATTTTGCTGAACACGAAGTGCAAGGCAAGCCAGTATTAAACATTGAATTGAAATACTACGCCGGCAGACCTGTTATTGAAAAAATTGAAAGAGTAAGTAAGCCAGGTTTACGAGTTTATAAAGCAAGCCAAAGTATTCCGGAAGTAATGAATGGTCTTGGTGTGGCAATCGTGTCGACATCTAAGGGAGTTATGACAGATAGAAAAGCAAAAGCTGCAGGTATTGGCGGCGAAGTGCTTTGCTATGTGGCTTAAGGAGAGAATATATGTCACGTATAGCTAACGCACCTGTAACGATTCC
>JAPLQN010000098.1 GCA_026399645.1 Candidatus Methylopumilus sp.
CAGGTTCAATCACACCATATACAAAATTCGCTGCAGAGATCTATGTGCTTGGTAAAGATGAAGGTGGTCGTCATACACCATTCTTTAATGGCTACCGCCCACAGTTCTACTTCAGAACAACAGACGTAACAGGCGCTGTTGATTTACCAGCAGGCACAGAAATGGTGATGCCAGGTGACAACGTGTCAATCACAGTAACACTCATTGCACCAATCGCGATGGAAGAAGGTTTACGTTTTGCGATTCGTGAAGGTGGCCGTACAGTAGGCGCCGGTGTTGTTGCTAAGGTGATTGAATAGTTTTTTAAAATTAATACCGTAAGGTATTCGCTCTTTGGAAAGGTAGTAAAAAATGCAAAGTCAGAAAATTCGTATACGTTTAAAGGCATTTGATTATCGTTTAATCGATCAATCAGCCCAAGAAATTGTTGAAACAGCAAAAAGAACGGGAGCTGTTGTTAAGGGACCTGTTCCGCTTCCTACTCGAATCGAAAGATTTGATATTTTAAGATCACCGCACGTCAATAAAACGTCGCGCGATCAGTTTGAAATAAGAACTCATCAAAGATTGATGGATATTATTGATCCTACAGATAAAACAGTAGATGCTTTAATGAAATTGGATTTGGCTGCTGGAGTTGATGTAGAAATTAAGTTGTAAAATTTTAAAGCGTTAGGTATAATTCCGCGCTCTTTGTAGAAATCGGTCAATTGTAATCGGTTTCGTTTAATAATAATAATTTAAGGATACGATCATGAGCTTAGCGCTTATTGGTCGCAAAGTTGGTATGACAAGGGTGTTTACAGAGGATGGCACTAGCATTCCTGTAACAGTTCTTGAAGTCTTACCTAACCGCGTGACACAGATCAAAACAATCGCTTCGGACGGCTATACTAGCCTCCAATTAGCCTATGGTGCGACAAAAGCTACTAAGCTTGATAAGGCACTTACAGGTCATTACGCTAAAGCAGGTGTAACAGCTGGTCTTGGCTTACACGAAACTGCAATCAAAGAAGAAGATGTAGCGAATTTCCCTTTAGGGACAAATATCACCGTAGAAAACTTCAAAGAAGGCCAGCTTGTTGATGTAACAGGCACATCAATTGGTAAAGGTTATGCTGGTGTTATTAAAAGACATCATTTCAGATCAAATCGAGCATCACACGGTAACTCAAGATCACATAATGTTCCAGGTTCAATCGGTATGGCTCAAGATCCAGGCCGAGTTTTCCCAGGTAAGCGCATGTCCGGTCATTTAGGCGCTGTGAGAGTTACGACACAGAACTTAGTCATTGTTCGTGTTGACACTACAAAAAATCTAATCCTAATTAGAGGTGCAGTTCCGGGCTCCAAAGGCGGCGACGTTTTAGTCCGCGCAGCTGTGAAAGTGAGCAAATAATGGAATTAAAATTACTCGATAAAAACGGAAAATCCGCTAAGAAAAGCGTCACAGTTTCTGATGCGACATTTGGTCGTGAATTTAATGAGGCTCTTGTTCATCAGTTAGTTGTGGCATACATGGCTAATGCTCGCGTTGCAACTCGCTCACAAAAAACAAGAGGCACTGTAAAACACAGTACTCGTAAACCTTATGCACAAAAAGGTACAGGTAATGCACGTTCTGGGATGACTTCAAGCCCTATATGGCGTGGAGGTGGTAGAACATTCCCAAATTCACCTGATGAAAATTTCTCTCACAAAATGAATCGAAAAGCATATCGCGTTGGTATGAGATCTATTTTGTCTGAATTAGTAAGACAAGAAAGATTAAGTATTGTTGAGGAGTTTAAATTAGAGACCCCAAAGACAAAACAACTTGTCGATAAAATTAAAGATATGGGATATACGCAAGGCGTTTTAGTTTTAACAGATGCATTTGATGAAAATTTATACTTATCATCAAGAAATTTAACTAACGTAATGGTTGTAGAAGCGCAATATGCTGACCCAGTAAGTTTAGTTCAGTTTCCAAATGTTGTGGCCACTGCTGGCGCACTTAAAAAACTTGAGGAGATGCTAGCGTGAGTCAAATAGTTCATACACAAGATCGTATTATTCAGGTTATTTTAGCGCCACAAATTACTGAGAAAGCAACATTCATTGCTGACAAACATAATCAAGTGGCATTTAAAGTAAGAACTGATGCGACTAAATCAGAAATCAAAGCTGCTGTTGAATTAATGTTCAAAGTTGAAGTGAAGGCTGTGACATTACTCAATGTAGGCGGTAAGGTAAAAAGAGCAGGCCGTTCATTTGGTAAAAGAAATGATTGGAAAAAAGCTTATGTAAGTCTTAAGCCAGGCCAAGAGATTAATTTTGCGAGCGGTGAATAAGGATAAAAAATGGCTTTAGTTAAAGTAAAACCAACCTCCCCAGGAAGACGCGCAGTTGTTAAGGTTGTTAATCCAGACCTACA
>JAPLQN010000053.1 GCA_026399645.1 Candidatus Methylopumilus sp.
AGAAAAGGTGCTAAGAAATTCATTCTGCATGATGGCCCGCCTTATGCAAACGGAGATATTCATATTGGGCATGCTGTTAATAAAATCTTAAAAGATATTATTGTTAAATCCAAAACCTTATCTGGGTTTGACGCACCATATGTCCCAGGGTGGGATTGTCATGGACTTCCAATTGAGCTTGTTGTGGAAAAATTGCATGGCAAAGATATTGATCCTAAAAAATTTAGAGAACTCTGTCGCGAATATGCAGCAACGCAAGTTGAAAAACAAAAAAATGATTTTATACGTTTAGGCGTATTAGGGGATTGGAATCAACCCTACCTCACAATGAATTTTGAAACCGAAGCGGATATCATGAGATCGCTCGGACATATCCATCAAAATGGATACCTCTACCAAGGAAGTAAGCCTGTGCATTGGTGTGTTGATTGTGGTTCAGCATTAGCTGAGGCTGAAGTGGAGTATGAAGATAAAACTTCACCAACGATTGATGTGGGGTTTAAAGTTACAGACGGCGATATTTTAAAAAATATATTTAATGTTAAAGAAGTAAAAGATACATTCGCAGTTATTTGGACAACAACACCTTGGACGCTTCCAGCAAACCAGGCTGTATGCGTTCATCCTGAATTAAATTATGGTTTATATAGTACTGAAAAAGGTAATCTTATCCTTGCTGAAGATTTGACTGAAAAAAATCTTACTAATTATGGCTTTGAGTCTTTTAAGAAATTAGTCTCATGCAAAGGTCAAGCTTTAGAGCATCTCCAACTCAGCCACCCGTTTTATAAAAAAAATGTACCCATCATATGTGGTGACCACGTTACTCTAGAAGCTGGAACTGGTCTAGTTCATACGGCGCCTGCACATGGGCTAGAGGACTATGCGGTTGGTATGCAATATCAATTGCCTGTAGATAATCCAGTCAACGAAGAAGGAAAGTTTTATTCCTTTGTGGAGCAGTTTGCAGGTGAAAGTATTTGGGAGGCCAATAAAAAAATTATTGAAACATTAGACGCGAATCAATGCTTATTTGCTTCTAAGAAATTATCACATAGCTACCCACATTGTTGGCGCCACAAAACACCAGTAATTTTCAGAGCTACACGCCAATGGTTTGTTGGTATGAATCAAGAAAATAATAAAAAGACATTACGTGAGAAAGCAAACGAAGCAGTCAGTCATACCACTTTCTATCCTGAATGGGGGAAGGCGCGCTTAGAGGCTATGATTAAAAATCGTCCTGACTGGTGCGTTTCGCGCCAAAGAAATTGGGGCGTTCCTATGCCACTTTTTGTTCATAAAGAAACTTACGAATTACATCCACGTACCCATGAACTAACTGAATTAGTTGCTAAGGAAGTTGAAAGGTCAGGTATCGAAGCTTGGTTTAATTTAGATGCTAAAGTATTACTTGGCGAAGATGCTAATCAATATAAAAAAATAAGCGACACATTAGATGTGTGGTTTGATTCAGGAACGACACATGCTTCTGTTCTAAAAAAACGTGAAGACCTGTCTTATCCAGCTGATCTTTATCTAGAGGGTTCAGATCAACATCGGGGTTGGTTCCAATCAAGCTTACTCACAGGCTGTGCAATCGATGGAAGAGCACCTTATGAATCACTTCTAACACATGGTTTCGTTGTTGATGGCAGCGGTCATAAGATGAGCAAATCGAAGGGCAACGTCGTAGCCCCGCAAAAAGTGATGGATCAATATGGGGCTGATATTTTAAGATTCTGGGTAGCTTCCACCGACTATTCTGGCGAACTTACTATTTCAGACGAAATTTTAAAGAGAGTTGCTGAAGGGTATAGGCGTATACGAAATACCTTACGCTTTTTACTAGCCAACCTTGGCGACTTTGATGCTAAAAAAGATTTACTTCCTGTAAAGGAATGGCTATCGATAGATCGCTATGCACTGCATTTAACTCATCAGCTTCAAGAACGTATTAAAAAAGACTATGCATCTTATGAGTTTCATTTAGGCATGCAAAAATTTGTAAGCTTTTGCTCTGAGGATTTGGGTGGATTCTATCTTGATATTTTGAAAGATCGTCTTTATACGTCAGCCGAAAATTCAAAAGCAAGACGAGCTGCGCAAAGTGCAATCTTTCATATTACTCATTCCTTAATGCGATTGATGGCTCCTGTTCTAAGCTTTACAGCAGATGAAATTTGGCAGATTCTCATGCCACAAAGCGATGAATTAGTATTTATGGATACATGGTATGACTTACCACCTCACAATTTGGAAGCAAGGGAATTGCTAGCATGGGAGCATATTATTCATGTGCGTGCAATTGCTAATAAAAAAATTGAAGAGTTACGTGAAAAGGGATTAGTAGGCTCTTCACTTCAGGCTGAGATTGATATCTACGCTTCAGGTGAAATTTATCAATCTTTAGAGACGCTTCATGAAGATCTTAAGTTTTCGATGATTACTTCGCGTGCAAAACTTCATGAAAGACAAGGCGATCTTCATATTGATGTCTTTGCAAGTGAACATAAAAAATGTGATCGATGCTGGCATTATCGCGAAGAAGTTGGATCGCATCATGAACATCCAGCGATTTGCAATCGATGCATCAGTAATCTTTTTGAAAAAGGCGAACTAAGGTCGCATGCGTAAATATATTTCGATTGCTTTATCGATTGTTATTCTGGATCTCATATCTAAACAATGGATATTTAATCACTTAGATTTAGGAAGCGCTTTAGTGGTGAACTCGTTTCTTAATATTGTACATTTTCAAAATACGGGAGCCGCCTTTAGCTTTTTAAGTGAAGCCTCCGGCTGGCAGAGATATTTCTTTATAGGTATTTCATTTGCCGCAATTTTTATCATTACCCGATTAATTCATCAGCGTTTAAAACAGCCACTATTGTGTTTAGCACTTTCTTTTATTCTTGGTGGAGCCGCAGGTAACTTGTGTGACAGAAGCTATTATGGTTTTGTCATAGATTTCATTTATCTTCACTATGAAGGACTTTATTGGCCAGCATTTAATGTGGCAGATAGTTTTATTTCGACCGGTGTCACTTTAATTCTTTATGATACATTTAAAAACAAAAAACCTTTATTAAGTTAATCATGTCTGTGAAAAAGAAATTGATTTAAACTGACAATTCTTGTTAAACTTGAAGAGTATGAAAAATGCATATAAAAAAATAGGAAGTTGGATTGCGATTTTTGCAATGCTTTTAACATCCTTTATGCCATTAATTTCACACGCAATTGAGTCAAAAAATAATCTTGATAATTTAGAGAAAATTTGTACTTCTCAAGGCGTTAAGTTTGTTTCGACGCAAAATCAGAATCCAGATAAAAATCATATAAATATTAATTTGACTCATTGTGCTTATTGTTCGACAGCTTCAGACAAGAATTATTTACCAGAACGCGATATCCAATTAGGATTGACTTTAATTCCTAGCGCTGCGAAATTTTTCCTAGAATACGAATCTCCAATACTTCAGTCCTACTTTAGATCCTCTCACCCTCCTCAAGCCCCGCCAGTTATTTAATTTATCTAGTAATGCATCACTTGTGCATAGATTTGCACAACTTTTTCTATTTTACGAGATTGATTAAATGCTTATGAAGAAGATTATTCCTGCTATTTTATATTTATGTGTTGCGCCATCAGCTTTGTCTGGAGAGACATCTGATTTAGTAACCGGCACTATTACAGTCAAAGATTCTTTTGTCGATAGCCGTATTATGAAATTTCAGGCTACCGTTGAAACTTATGACAAAAAGCAAATTGAAGAGAGTGTTAACGCTGCAACACCAGCACAGACTTTAAAATACTTACCCAGCATTCAAGTGAGGGAAAGATCTATCGGAGATAGAAACGGTATTATTTCGTCAAGAACCATAGGAAGTATATCTAGCGCGCAAAGTATGCTTTATGCAGATGGCGTCCTTTTATCTAATTTACTTGGGAATTCATTTTCATATCCCCCAAGATGGGGCATGATAAATCCGGAAGAAATTCAAAGGATAAGTATGATGTATGGTCCTTTTTCTTCACTTTATGCTGGAAATTCAATGGGGGGAGTGATCAATATCGAAACACGCATGCCTGAAAGATTAGAAGCTCATGCTGGAGTGCAAAGTTTTATCCAAAATTTTAAGCTTTATGGCACAGATCAAACCAAGATTGGTAACCGTGAATTTTTTTCTATAGGTAATAAAGTCAATGATTTCAGTTTTTGGGCGAGTATGAATAGACTTGAAAATACCGCACAACCTCTTGATTTCTCTGTGAATGATGCAGGATCAGGGACTCTAACGAATGCGTTAGATACTATAACTGGCGCCTACCGGGATAAAGGCATAAAAAATCAAGATCGAATCATATTCGGCGCTACAGCTATTGATACTTCTATTCAAACAAATGGAACATTTAAAGGTCAGTATGAATTCTCAAATCAATCTAAGCTAACTTATACGATTGGCTTGTGGGATCTTGATAGCAGACAGAATGTTCAAAGTTATATTAAGGATACGCTGGGAAATTCTATTTATGGTGGGGATGTTATTCTTGGTGGGAAACTATACTCTAAAATAAGTAGAATGAATCCAGTTCAGGCAGAAGCGTTTCACGTGATGCAATCCATAGATTTTAAATCTAGTGATAAGGGTTTTTTTAATTGGCAGATGACATTGTCTGATTATGATTATTCTAGAGATTTGAGCAATCGCTCAGCTTTAACAGACGCTACCAATACCAATCCTTATATTACGAAAACAGGTCAGATCACAGATCTCTCAGGCACGGGCTGGACGGTATTTGATAGTCGCGTTACTTTGCGTCCAAAAGATCATACAATCGATCTAGGTTATCACTTAGATTATTATCATTTAAGGCAGACAGTCAATAAATCGTCCGATTGGATGGGCTCACAAAAAGGAGATTTTACTTCCTTGTCCTCAGGCAATACAAAAACGCATGCAGTTTATGTTCAAGATAAGTGGCAAATATCACCAGAGTGGGCCCTCACATTGGGAGGTCGACAAGAATATTATGAAGCTTATGATGGAGTAAACCAAAATACTCATGCTAACTCTCCAATTGCTAGATATGAAGTTAGATCAAGAAATACGTTTTCTCCCAAGGTATCATTGAGTTTTGAGCCTATACCAGCATGGGGGTTTCGAGCTGCTTTTGGTAAGGCATTCCGATTTCCAACCGTTACCGAGCTATTCCAACAGCTGACGACATCAAGCAACATCATTGTTACGAATAATCCAAATTTAAAACCTGAAGAGATTTATTCTAGCGAAATTACAGCAGAACGTCGTTTTGCAAACGGTCTTGCAAGGGCGAGTCTTTTTAGAGAAGATAGGTATGACGCGTTAATCTCTCAAATAAACGTTTTACCTGCTGCTGAGGACACTTCAAAGTCATATGTTCAGAATGTAGACCATGTCAGAATATATGGCATCGAACTAGCAACCGAATGGAAAAATGCAATTATCCCTAAACTTGATTTGGTAGCTAACGCAACTTTAACTGACTCAGAGATTTTGAAAAATGATGCAGCACCTTCGTATATTAACAAAAAAGTGCCTCGTATCCCAAGACAGCTTTATAAAGCTGTAGCAACTTATAGAGTCAGTGAAGATTTCACAATGAGTTTAGCTGCCAGATATAGCGGACGTCAATTTATAGAATTAAATAATTCAGATATCAATCCAGAGACATATCAAGCCGCTAGCCGATTACTATTTGTAGATGCTAAGGCAAATTATAAATTTAAAGACAGATGGACAGCTTCACTGGGAGTAGATAATATTTTTAATGATCAGGCTTATGTTCATCATCCACTTTCTCAAAGAACAGGTTATGCGCAAATTAAATTCGATTATTAAGTTTTTTAAAAAAATAATATTTTTACTATTAATTTTATTCTGTGAGACGAGTTTTTCTCATGAGGGTCATACTCATGGCCCTTCGGTTGTTGCTTCGGTCTCATTTGATAAGTCAGGAACTTTATGGCGGGTGAGAGAACAGCAAGGATTTGTTATTGTTGACTCTTCAAATGATCAAGGACTTAATTTCTCTAAATCTATAAATGTAAATAACGAACTTCAGAAAATAGGAACATCAGGAGACGCAAAACCTAAGATTACTATTGGCCCCGAAGGAAATATTTATGTCACTTGGACTCAGACTCTTTCAAAGCCGTATACAGGCTATATATGGTTTGCGAGATCAAAAGATCGTGGAAAAACTTTTGAATTACCTCAGATTGTTCATCAAGACAAATCAGAAATTACACATCGTTTTGATACTATTAATGTAAACAAAGACGGACGAATTTTTGTAGCATGGGTAGATAAGCGCGATTTAGAAAAAGCCAAACTGCAAAAAAAAGAAAAAGAGTATAAGGGAGCAGCCTTGTATTATGCAGTTTCAGAAAATTTTGGCGAATCATTTAAAGCCGAGAAAAAAATTATTGATAGCAGTTGTGAATGCTGCAGAATTGGTTTAACCAATGATAGTAAAGGAAACATTATTGGTATGTGGCGGCAGATTTATGATGGGGGTATTAGAGATCACGCAGTAGCTAAGATTGATATTAACGATAATATCGTCGTAAATAGAGCCACTTTCGGTGGTTGGAAAATTGATGCATGTCCTCATCACGGCCCTGCAATAACAAGAGGAGGTGACTGGGGGTATCATATGGCTTGGTTTGATGGGGGAGAGAAGGCAGGTTTATTTTATGGACGAATCGATGGCGATGCTTGGGTAAGTTCACCCTCTAAGAGGTTTGGAAATGCTAACTTTCAGGCAGGCCATCCATCACTATTGAGTATCAATGAAAAAGTTTATCTAGCTTGGAAAGAGATCAATGAATCGGACAACTATATTGTTTTAGCTATTTCAGAAGATGGCGGAAAAAATTGGCTAGAAGCTAAAAAAATCAAAAAAACTGAAGGTGCTTCAGACTATCCTGAGCTCATTCAATTTAATAACAAAGCTTTTCTTTCCTGGAATACCATTAAAGATGGCTATCAATTAATTGCTCTCGAATAAATTTTTATGAAATTAAAAATCTTTTTATTCTTTTTATTTTTCTCTCACCTTTCCTTTGCGTATGAGTTTATGCCATTTGATATGAACACACGTAAAGTTATTGAAAAAAGATATATTGATCAACCTTTAATTATTTCTTTTTGGTCGATTGATTGTCCCTATTGTATAAACGATCTTAAAAAGCTTGGCAAAGCCCTTAGTAAAAATACAAATGTTAAATTAATCACAGTATGTGTAGATGGAAAAGAGTCCGCTATAAAAGCTGAAAGAATTTTAAATCAGGCTAATCTGCCTAAGCACGAACAATACCAATATGCAGAAGTTGATGAAGATAGACTTAGATACAACATTGATCCGGCATGGTACGGTGAGCTTCCAAGAACATACTTTTATGATGCGGCACATCAAGTCACTCCTTTGAGTGGGAAAATCTCCAACTCATTCCTCGATAAATGGTTTAAAAAATAAGTTAATAATCTGATTGAAATTTATGACTTCATCCCCATATTAGTAGTATTAGACTAATTGATGAGGAATTAATATGCGTTTTGATAAACTGACCACGAAGTTTCAGCAAGCATTTGCTGATGCACAGAGTCTTGCAAATGCGAATGACAATCCTAATATAGAGCCAGTTCACATGGTTCAAGCTTTGCTTGATCAAGATGACGGAAGTTCAGCCTCACTTCTATCTTATGCCGGTGTTAATTTAGCACCACTTAAAGTATCCCTTAAATCATCTATTGATAAATTATCTAAAGTAGAGGGCAATCAAGGTGAAATTTCAATATCACGAGATTTAAATAATCTTTTAAATCTAACTGAAAAAAATTCACAAAAATTGGGTGATGCATATATCTCAAGCGAGATGTTTTTACTAGCATTAGCCGATGATAAAACGGAAGCAGCTAGACTATTAAAACAACATGGTCTAACTAAAGCCGCCTTAGAAAAAGCTGTTCAATCTGTGAGGGGTAGCGACAAAATAAATTCTCAAGATGCAGATGGTCAAAGAGAGTCCCTAAAAAAATATACGATAGATTTAACAGAGCTAGCGAGAATCGGTAAGCTTGATCCTGTGATTGGCCGGGATGACGAAATTCGTCGCACTATTCAAGTCTTGCAACGCCGAACAAAAAATAACCCTGTTTTGATTGGTGAGCCCGGAGTTGGTAAGACAGCTATTGTTGAGGGCTTAGCCCAGCGTATTGTGAATGGTGAAGTGCCTGAGTCGTTGAAAAATAAACGAGTCTTGTCACTTGATATGGCAGCTTTGTTAGCAGGCGCTAAGTATCGAGGTGATTTTGAAGAGCGCTTAAAGGCTGTTTTAAAAGAAATTGCATTAGATGAAGGTCAAACAATTGTCTTTATCGATGAGATTCATACAATGGTCGGTGCTGGCAAGACTGAGGGTGCTATGGATGCAGGTAATATGTTAAAGCCAGCATTAGCGCGCGGTGAACTTCATTGCGTCGGTGCTGCGACTCTGGATGAATATAGAAAATATGTTGAGAAAGATGCTGCATTAGAAAGACGATTCCAAAAAGTACTTGTAGATGAGCCTTCAGTCGAAGCCACCATTGCAATTCTTCGTGGGCTGCAAGAAAAATATGAACTTCATCATAACGTAGAGATTACTGACCCTGCGATTGTAGCAGCAGCAGAATTATCACATCGCTATATTACTGATCGCTTTTTACCTGATAAAGCAATTGACCTAATTGATGAGGCGGCTTCTCGCATCAAGATGGAGATTGATTCTAAACCTGAAGTCTTAGATAAATTAGAGCGTCGGCTTATTCAATTAAAAATTGAACGTGAAGCGATGCGTCGAGAAAAAGATGAGGCATCTAAAAAGCGTTTTGAGTTAATTGAAGATGAAATAAAAAAACTTGAAAAAGAATTTAGTAATTTAGAAGAGATTTGGAAATCAGAAAAAGCACAACTTCAAGGTTCAAAACATATTAAAGAAGAGATTGAACAAATACGTTTAAAAATTGAAGAGGCAACTCGCAAAGGCGAATGGCAAAAAGTTTCTGAGTTGCAATATGGAAAGTTGCCTGCGCTAGAAACACAGCTCAAGCAAGCTGCTAAAGCTGAGACTGCCAAACCCCAAGCGAACCGCATGTTACGAACTGAAGTAGGTGCTGATGAAATTGCAGAGGTTGTGAGTCGTGCTACAGGTATCCCTGTCGCAAAAATGATGCAAGGAGAGCGTGAGAAGCTTTTAAAAATGGAAGATAAACTCCATGAGCGCGTTGTGGGTCAAGATGAAGCTGTTCGTGTGGTATCGGATGCGATCCGTCGTTCACGATCAGGTTTAAGTGATCCTAATCGACCTTATGGCTCCTTCCTTTTCTTAGGACCTACAGGTGTAGGCAAAACAGAACTCTGTAAATCTTTAGCTAATTTCTTATTCGATTCTCCAGATCACTTAATAAGAATTGATATGAGTGAGTTTATGGAGAAGCATTCTGTAGCTCGCTTAATTGGGGCCCCTCCAGGTTATGTAGGTTACGAAGAAGGTGGATACCTCACTGAAGCTATCCGAAGAAAACCTTATAGCGTGATTCTATTAGACGAGGTAGAGAAGGCACACCCAGATGTATTTAATGTGCTTCTTCAAGTCTTAGATGATGGACGCTTAACAGACGGGCAAGGACGCACTGTAGATTTTAAAAATACAGTGATTATCATGACATCCAACCTAGCTTCTAACATGATTCAATCGATGTCAGGTGATGACTATCAAGTGATTAAATTAGCCGTGATGGGTGAAGTAAAAAATCATTTCCGCCCAGAGTTTATTAATCGTATTGATGAGGTAGTTGTCTTCCACGCTTTGGGGGATGAAAATATTAAGTCAATTGCAGCCATCCAGTTGCAGTATTTAAAAGATCGATTATCACAACTTGAAATGAAAGTAGAAATTACAGACGCAGCCTTAGATGAAATTTCTAAGGAAGGTTTTGATCCTGTATATGGCGCGAGACCTTTAAAGAGAGCGATTCAGTCTGAAATTGAGAATCCACTTGCTAAGGAAATTTTAGCAGGCCATTTTATGGCAAAAGATACAATTAAGATTGACAGTGTTTCAGGTAAACTTAAATTTACTAAAGTTTAAATAAAGTATTGCTCATGAAACAGGCTAGTCAAACATTGGCGATCCAAACTTCGGGTCGCCATTTTTATGATGTCACCCAAAAAGTTTTGGATTGGATAGATCAATCAGATTTTAGAGAAGGCTTATTAACTCTCTATGTCCAACATACTTCAGCGAGCCTTCTTATTAACGAAAATTATGATCCCGATGTTTTAGTTGATCTGGAAAGTTTCTTCGAGCGTTTAGTACCTGATGGCGATCCATTATTTATTCATACGGCAGAAGGCCGAGATGATATGCCAGCCCACATTAGAACTGCTTTAACGCAAACAAGTCTTTCGATACCAATTAAGCAAGGTAAAGTTGCCTTAGGCCAGTGGCAGGGGATTTTTTTATACGAACATCGTTATCAATCTCACGAGCGTTGCATCTTAATGCATGTGATTGGTGAATAAGTTATTTAATTGCAGTCCATGCAATGGGGTCAAAGGGTTTGCTGAGTTTTCTTAATTCAAAATAAAGACCATTTGATTCATTGCCACCTGTATTCCCAACTAAAGCAATCACATCGCCACCACGAACAATTTCACCTGTTTTTTTAATTGTGGATTGATTATTGCCATATAGGCTCATATAGCCTTCGCCATGATCCACAATAATAAGATTACCAAAGCCACGAAGCCAGTCTGCAAAGACCACGCGACCTGTCGCAATAGACTTAACTTCATTACCTTCATTCGATTTAATAAATAAACCTTTCCAAGATAACCCAGTATCTTCGCGCGGCGAACCGAATCGATTAATCACGTCGCCTTTAACGGGTAAGCTTAATTTACCGCGTAATGTTTCAAATTTTTGACCTGAAAATGTTTCTGTAGGGATACTCTCATTACGCACAATAGGTATTTTTGAAGATGGCTTTTCTTCTCGTTTTGAAGGAACAGGCGCTGCAGGCAATCTTGCTAAGCGATCGACAAGGTCTGTTAATCTTTTTTCATCTCGTACTAATTTTTGAATTTCGTTGCGTTGTTGATTAATTTTTGAAGACAAGCTTGCAATAAGTTTAGCGCGATCTTTCTTATGAGATTCGAGTTCAGTTTTCTTTACTTCTTCTTTTTGTTTTAAGCCTGCAATCTCCTTAAGCTTTTGTGCAGTTTCAGCACTATAAGCTTCAATTTTTTTTAAGTTCCCCTGCATTTGATAAATACTTTTAGCCCGTGCTTTAGCCACATATGAGTAGTATTGAATATTTCTTGCAACCACACTCGGATTTTCAGATTGGATAATCATTTGCAGGTAGCCAGGGTCTCCATGAAGATATTGCTGATAGATTTGTTCGCCTAACATTTTTCGCTGGAGATCAACTTGAGATTCTACTGTGTCAGATTGTGCTTTAAGCTCTTGAAGCTTAGTGTAATTTTTCTTTTGTTGAGCTGATATTTCATAAAGTGAACGATTTGTATCACTAATTTGTTTTTCACTTTTTCTTAATTGATCGGTCGCATCTTCTTGCGCTTTTTGTGTTCCACTCAATTCTTTTTTAAGTTGGTCAATTTTTTCATGAACAGCATTTAAGTTTTCTTTGGCTGAATCAGCTTTAGTTGCAGATAAAGCTCCATTAGATAAAAATAGAAGCGATATGAAAATGCATTGAACTAAAAAATTTAATGAAATATTTTTTACTTTAATCATTCAATTGGATTAAGTTTTGTCCTGTCATCTCGGATGGTTGTTTTTCACCCATGAGATGGAGCAGGGTGGGGGCAATATCAGAAAGTCTTCCGTTAGGTTTAATCGTAGCTTTTCTACCAATATAAAGAAAAGGCACCACATTTGTAGTATGTTGGGTATGGACTTGTTTATTTTCATAATCTTCCATGAGTTCTGCATTGCCATGGTCTGCTGTAATAATGACTTCACCACCTATAGATTCCATAGCATTTACCACTTGACCAATGCATGTGTCGAGCGCTTCCATCGCTTTAATTGCAGCATTAAGATTGCCTGTGTGGCCTACCATATCAGCATTCGCAAAATTGCATATGATGGCGTGATATTTTTTACTTTGAATGGCGTCCCCTAATTTCTGTGCAACTTCAAATGCGCTCATTTCAGGTTGCAAATCATAAGTTGCCACCTGGGGTGACGGAACTAGAATACGATCTTCCCCTTCATAAACAGTTTCATTGCCGCCATTAAAGAAAAAAGTAACGTGCGGATATTTTTCTGTTTCCGCAATGCGCAATTGTTTTAAACCTAATGTTGAAATGTATTCACCAAATGAATTATTCACAGATATTTGTTTAAAGATAACTGATGATTTTTTGTCGTTCTGGTCGTATTGAGTCAAAGTGAAATAGTCGCTGATTTTAATTTTCTTTTGACGCTCAAAAGCGCTGAAGTTATCTTGTAAAAGTGCGTCAGTAATTTGTCGTGCACGATCGGATCGGTAATTCATGAAGACGACCGCATCGTTATCTTGAATAGTAATGGCTTTTTCATTCTCATCATGAATGGATGTAGGTTTAATAAACTCATCCGTTTCATTTCTTTTGTATCCTCCATGAATCGCATCAGCTGCATTCTTTGAGTGGATAGGCGACCCAAGCGTTAATGCGTTATAGGCTAATTCAACGCGTGGCCATCGTTTATCTCGGTCCATTGCATAGTAGCGACCTGATATAGAGGCAATTTTTCCAACACCTATATCTTTTAAATGAGATTCGAGTTGTTCGATGAAATGCAGAGCACTTTTAGGGGGTGTATCTCGACCATCTAAAAAAGGGTGAATATAAACATTTTTCAATTCACATTGCTTGGCTATTTTGAGCATGGCATAGAAATGATCTAAATGGCTATGGACGCCACCATCAGAAAAAAGACCCAAAAGATGTAAAGCCTTACCATTTTCTTTAAGTGATTTAAATGCGCTAATAAGAGATGAGTTTTTAAAAAAATCACCTGACGTAATACTTGTGTTAATTCTCTCAAGATCTTGCTGAACAATTCGTCCGGCGCCTATATTTAGATGGCCGACTTCTGAATTGCCCATTTGTCCTTTAGGTAAGCCCACAAATTCTTCAGAAGCATTAATAAAGCTATGTGCATATTTATCCCACAAACGATTCCAGTGAGGCATCTTTGCATTCTTAATTGCATTATGATCTTCGTCATCTCGATGACCAAAGCCATCCAAGATAATCAGTAACACAGGTTTTTTTAACATAATAGAAGACATGTATATGTGGCTTTAAAGATTAATGAATTATAATGCTTGTCATAGAATTTCACACTCCTTAACGTTAGTGCGCTATGAAATCAATCAAGATGTATACCAGTGCTTATTGCCCTTATTGCTCAAATGCTGAAAAGCTTTTGTCCAAGAAAGGTATTACGCAGATTGAAAAAATACGCGTTGACGAAGATTCGGCTATTTTAAAAGAGATGATTGAAAAAACTGGATGTCGCACAGTACCTCAAATTTATATTGGCGACTATCATGTGGGTGGATTTGATGATTTAAGATCCCTAGATTTAGAAGGTAAGCTTGATCCACTTCTTGGGATTTCTTAGAAAGATTAACCCTTATTTTATTTAAATATTCTCGATAAAAAGATAGAATGCAGTATTCGTTTAATTAAATAACAGCGGCTTTAAGGTCGCGCGACTGGAAAATAACATGGCAGAAAAAAAGAAAGCAGCTCCTAAATCAACTAAGGCAGAAAAAAGCGTCAAAATTGACCCCCAGGCAAACGGAAGTGCACAACCTGGTTTTGCTATCGAAAAACTTTTTCTTAAAGATGTTTCAGTTGAAGTGCCTAATTCCCCAGACATATTTACGCAGCGTGAAGCGCCTCAAATTGCTATTGAATTAGGCAATTCAGGCACGCCTCTGGCTGATGGTTATTTTGAAGTTGCTTTAAAAATTAC
>JAPLQN010000023.1 GCA_026399645.1 Candidatus Methylopumilus sp.
ACGCTTAAGAAAAGACTCCTCAACGGAGCTATCTATTTGTATGTGAATTGATGATTGATCCATGTAACACAAGATAAAAGCTAGGACTCTTCCTTTAGGATTGCAGAAGCCAGCGAATAAAGCTTTATCAAGTGCGATGAGATTGATGTCTTGCGTGAGTTGGCCTTGTAAGAATTGGATGCGATCATCACCCTCAACTTTGATCGTTGAATTTGTATTTAGATGAACGTATTTATTTTCTAAATTTAGTAACATTTTGCATTATTTTCTTTATCGAAATAAATCGAAGACTAAAAATGATTCCTGCGAGAGAAGCAAAAAACCACTTAAGATGAAAATCTGCTGTATCTTGCCAAGCGGGTTTTTGTTTTTTCATAGCGCTTAAAATATTAAGCACAGAATCACCCCTTACATAGATACCGTCAATTTGTTTCGTAATATCTTTTAAGTAAGCTTCATCAAGTTTGGATATATAGCGATCACTTTCACCACCCGCTACAACATTATCTCGCGTGCCAAGATTAGCTTCAGAAATTTGTGCAATCCCTGGTTGTAAACCAAAGCTATCACTAGACCAATATCCTATTAATTGATTCTTACCGTCGAGTTTCGGGATAGGGGCGCCTTTAAGGCTGCCGACACCTACAATAATCCAGTCATTACCTCCTTGGAATTGGCCCAGATCTCTTGTATTAAATGTATGAAGTTTAGGTGCTTCCTCGCCATCTGTAAAATAGACGACTTGAGAGTTTTCAGGGAAACTTCTAATGAGGCGGGCTAGATTGAAAAAAGATTCTCTTATACGAGAATTGCCAGACCAGCCTGACCGCCAATCAAGATGATCGATGGTATCTTCAATGGCATCAAAATTTTCACAGATTTCAATTGGGGTATACGATGCTGAAACACTAACACCGACAAATATTCCAATACTTACCTTAGTACCACAGGGGAGTTCAGACATAATTTCATGAAGACTATGCTTCATATGCTCTAGTCTTGTTAAGGGTTTATTCATAACAGACATATCTATTGTGTTCATACTTTGAGAGATGTCAGCCACAAACACATAGTTATAAATATTATGTTTAAGCGGTATCGATGGATTGATAATAGCTAGCACTATAAATCCGATCGACAATATAAGTGAGAGGGTATCCAAATCGAGATTGGATCTCGATTTTATTATCTTCAGCCACTCTTTCATAAGTCTTAAGGCAAGCCTACAGGAATATTACCCAAAATAAGTCCAGGTGATTCAGAGTCGCCAACCCCTGGATCTGGATTAGCAGGTAATATCATAAGGACGCGATCGAGATTATGTTTTACATCCCACGCTTGATTATCTATCTTAATAGAGATCATATAAGCTGCTTTTGCTTGTCTAAATAAATATTCAGTTTCATTTTTTACAGTCATATCTGTGCCATTAATAGCTAATGCGCGCTTAAAGAAAATATTGCCAGTATTGTAATGAATTGCTGCTTTTTGTGATG
Organism: Candidatus Methylopumilus sp.; assembly: GCA_026399645.1. Taxonomy (GTDB): domain Bacteria; phylum Pseudomonadota; class Gammaproteobacteria; order Burkholderiales; family Methylophilaceae; genus Methylopumilus. The sequence goes on from JAPLQN010000023.1 coordinate 1,497, forward strand.
GTGATGCCACTGGCAAAAGATTTGAAAAAAGAAGGTTTGCTTCTTTATATCTTTCTTTAGTGGTGAGCCAGTAAGCAGTTGCATAGCGCGCTTCAAAACTATTCATAAACATACGAGGCGATTTGCCTTCCGTAATATTTTGATTAAACACTTGAATATTTTTCAACTCGATAAATTGCTTAATAAATATACCGAGAGAAGTTATGAGGAGTATGACAAAAAGCCAAGTAAGTTTTTTGGTACTAAAAATATTTTTTGTTATTAAAGCCATGACTTGACCTCTATCAATTTAAGAGCGAGTAGAGCAATCATCAAAAGAGCTGCCGTTACAAAGCAATGCGTTGAATAATCTTGCCCAGGAATTTTTTCGAAATATTTAATTGGTTTTCTTTCTTTTTGATTAATATCTTCAATCGCTTTTTGGAGTGTTTTAGGGTCTTCAGCTTCGTAAGCCTGGAAGGACGAAGGAAGTGTCTTAAAGAATTCATTTAACTCGATTTGAGGAGGTAGAGGATCATCATCTTTTGGTTTGAATGATGTATTAAAAATACTGATACCACCAGGCTGCCTTAATACGATCCAATAAAGACTAATTTTAAATCGGCCAAACCAATCTTTAATTTTTTCCTGCGTAGCAGCGTCAATACGACCCCCACCATCTGAAAGTAAGATCACAGCC
>JAPLQN010000054.1 GCA_026399645.1 Candidatus Methylopumilus sp.
ATTCCTTTTATTCCAAACAAAAGAACGGGTGGCATTGTATTAGGCAACAAGATTGCACCTATATTCTTTAATACAGCAGAAGATTCCGGTGCACTTCCTATTGAGTGTGATGTCAGCCAGATGAAAACCGGGGATGAAATTACTATTCAGCCATTTGAAGGAAAAATTGTAAATAGTAAAAATGAATCCATTGCTACATTTAATTTAATACCATTTACACTTGCAGATGAATATCGCGCGGGTGGCAGAATACCTCTTATTATTGGTCGAGGATTAACTTCTAAAGCAAGAGAGTTTTTAAAGTTATCTCCAAGTACTTTATTCTTAACTCCTGCACCAGCAGTCTCTTCTAAAAAAGGATTTACGCTTGCACAAAAAATGGTAGGTCGAGCTTGCGGCTTGCCTGCAGGTGTTGGTGTTAGACCTGGCACATATTGTGAGCCAAAAGTTACATCTGTTGGTTCTCAAGATACAACGGGAGCTATGACAAGAGACGAATTAAAAGAGTTAGCTTGTCTCGGATTTAATGCTGATTTAGTCATGCAAAGCTTTTGCCACACAGCAGCTTATCCGAAGCCTGTAGATCTTAAATTACAACACGAGCTTCCCGAGTTTATGTCGAGCAGAGGAGGCGTTACTTTGAGACCTGGGGATGGAATTATTCACTCTTGGCTTAATCGTCTTTTACTTCCGGATACTGTAGGCACAGGTGGTGATTCCCATACGCGCTTTCCTATAGGTATTTCATTTCCAGCAGGCTCAGGGCTCGTAGCATTTGCAGCAGCCATGGGGGCCATGCCAATTGATATGCCTGAATCAGTTTTGGTGAGATTCAAAGGCAAGATGCAGCCAGGCATTACATTGAGAGATCTGGTGAACGCTATACCTTATGTAGCTATTAAAAATGGTGATCTCACAGTTGTAAAACAAAATAAAAAAAATGTTTTTAATGGACGTATTTTAGAAATCGAAGGTTTGCCTGATCTAAAAATTGAGCAAGCATTTGAATTTGCTGATGCATCAGCTGAGAGATCTGCAAATGGGTGCACGGTAAAACTTAATAAAGAACCGATTATTGAATATATCAAATCGAATATAGCGCTTATTAAAAATTTAGTAGATAACAATTATGAAGATAAAAGAACATTATTGCGTCGTATGAAAGCTATGGAAGATTGGTTAAAAAATCCAACATTATTAGAAGCAGATAAAGACGCTGAGTACGCAAGTATTATTGAAATTAATCTTGATGAAATTAAAGAGCCATTAATTGCATGTCCAAATGATCCAGATAACATTAAGCCCCTGTCTGAGATTGCAGGTAATAAAATTGATGAGGTATTCATTGGAAGTTGTATGACTAATATTGGACATTATCGTGCAGCAGCTAGAGTGCTTGAAGATACCGACAAAATTCCAACACGATTATGGATTGTGCCTCCTACTAGAATGGATGAAACAGAACTTAAGAAAGAGGGCGTATATGAAGTCTTCAATAAAGTAGGCGCTAGAACAGAGGTACCTGGATGTTCACTCTGCATGGGAAATCAGGCGAGAGTTGATGATGGAGCGCATGTTTTTTCAACAAGCACACGAAATTTTGATAATCGCATGGGAAAAGATGCACAAGTGTATTTGGGTTCTGCAGAGCTCTCAGCAGTTTGTGCTGCTTTAGGTAAAATTCCAACGCTTGATGAATATCTTGCTATTAGTAATCAAAAACTTTCGAAAGACTTAGATTCAATTTATCGATATTTAAATTTTGATCAGATGCCAGAATATAAGCCAAAAAAAGTGATTGAGATTACTGAAATTTAATATATGAAGACATCTATAAAAAAAGAAGATTTTATTGAGAGCATCAGTGATGCTTTGCAATTTATTTCTTACTATCACTCAGAAGATTTTATTTTGTCTATGCGTGAAGCATATGAAAAAGAAACATCTGTTCCAGCTAAAGATGCCATGCTTCAGATTCTTACGAGTTCAAAAATGAGTGCCATGGGCCATAGGCCTATATGTCAGGACACTGGTATTGTGATTGCATTTGTTGAAGTTGGTATGAATGTAGAGTGGGTATCAGATCTGTCAATTGAAGATATGGTGAATGAAGGTGTTAAACGCGCTTATACAAGCCAAGACAATCCACTCCGCCCGTCGATGGTCTCAGATCCAGCTGGCAAGCGTCAAAATACAAAAGACAATACACCTGCAGTCACGCATGTAAAGTTAATTAAAGGTGACAAAGTAAGTATCTCTATTAGTGCAAAAGGTGGTGGCTCAGAAAATAAAGCTCAATTCGTAACACTCAACCCATCGGATAGTATTTTAGATTGGGTTTTAAAAGTTATTCCTGAGATGGGAGCGGGCTGGTGCCCACCTGGTGTGATTGGCATTGGCATTGGAGGGTCTTCTGAAAAAGCGATGTTAATGGCAAAAGAGTCACTGATGTTACCGATTGATATTCAGTCACTCGTTAAGCGTGGTGCAAAGAATAAGACTGAAGAGTTACGCATTGAACTTTATAATAAAATTAATCAGCTAGGTATTGGTGCGCAAGGCTTTGGCGGTCTAACCACAGTACTTGACGTTAAAATCATCGATTATCCTTGTCACGCTTCGTCTTTGCCAATTGCATTAATACCGAATTGTGCAGCAACGAGGCACACACATTTCACCTTGGATGGCAAAGGCCCAGCACATTTTAAAATACCTGATTTAAATTTATGGCCTCAAGATACATGGGCCGCTCAAAAAGATGCTAGAAGAATTAATCTTGATTCTATTGATAAAGCATCAATCGAAGAGTGGAAAGAAGGAGACCTACTTTTATTATCTGGAAAATTACTTACTGCAAGAGATGGTGCGCATAAGAAAATTGCTGATCTTCTTAAGAAGGGAGAAGCTTTACCTGTTGGGGTAAACTTAAAAAATAAATTTATTTATTATGTAGGACCTGTTGATGCTGTTCGCAACGAAGTGATAGGGCCAGCAGGACCTACCACAGCCTCTCGTATGGATCAGTTTATGGAAATGATGTTAGCTGAGTTTGGCATTATGGGCACGATTGGAAAGGCAGAACGCGGTGAAAGTGCCGTACAGACAATCAGAAAATATCAATCCGTTTACTTGAGCGCAGTTGGAGGCGCGGCTTATCTAGTTTCAAAAGCCATTACGTCATCTAAGATAGTTGCATTTCCCGAGTTAGGCATGGAAGCCATATATGAATTTGAAGTGAAAGATATGCCAGTTATGGTATCTATCGACACTCACGGCAAGTCTATTTATTCCGAAGCTCCAACTCGTTGGAAGAATAAAGCAATACCTCTTACAGCTGCTTAATAAGAATTTAGTTGAGTATGGAACAAAAAGTGCCCTCGATTGGTTCGCTGTTTTTTTGCAAATATGAATTAATAGCGTCGTTAGTGCTAATTTGATTTTGAAGTTGTAATAGAATCTTTTTGTAAACTTTATCAACTAATTTTTCATAAAGCACAGTTAGCACTCCTTGCGTCTCATCCTCAGAAAATATTGTTGTGATAATTTTGCCATCATGCCCATAAATTTTAGCTGTAATACCACCATAGAGAGTAGTCATGAGGGGGTTGTAAAAAATTTTAGGCTCTAATGATAAAATCAGCTTGCCATATTGATCCTTTTCGCAGTTAGCACTTGAAGTAAAAATTGCTTTACTTGAATTTTTTAAAATAGTTGCTTGCTTGACCCAATAAGCCGAGCGATAAGCTTTAATATGAGTAGGGTGTTTATCATAAAAATTACTTACGTAAATAAGATAGTCATTGGCAGATTGGGCGTTGGCAGATATTAAACTCAAAATTAAAATAACAAACAAAGATTTAATTTTTTTCATATTTTTGAATTATTTCATTAATGGATTGTCTAGTGGACATTATTTTAGGATAATTAGTTCATGAATAACTTTTTAAAATCTTTACTACTTTTCTGGATGATACCTGTTATGTCTTATGCAGATTGCCTTCCTTTGTATGACCATCAATTTAATACACTACAAGGTGAGAAAATTAACCTGTGTGATTATCAGTCAAAACCTATACTTGTCGTGAATACCGCAAGTAAGTGCGGATTTACCCCACAATTTAATTCTTTAGAAGCACTTTATAAGAAATATCATGGTAAAGGTTTATTAGTGATCGGCTTTCCATCTAATGACTTTAATCAAGAGTTAAGTACTGATAAAGAAGTTAAAGATTTTTGTAAATTAACCTATGCGGTTGAATTTCCAATGACATCAAAATCAAACGTCACTGGTAAAAATGCAAATCCATTCTATCAAGAGCTCATTAAGGCCTCAGGCTCAATGCCTCAATGGAATTTTCATAAATACTTAATATTGCCCCAAGGTAAAAAAGTATATGCATTTACGAGTGATGTCACACCCGATTCACCTGAGATAGTAGATAAAATTAAAGCCGAATTAAAGTAATACGTTTTAGGTATTCGGTTGGCGGATTTTTTGCAGGATGATAGCTGATAGTTCTTCGACTGAGCGTGTAGTCGAATCTGCCCAAGGAATGCCTGCTCGCTTCATAAGATTTTCACAGTCAGTAATTTCTTTTCTGCAGTTATCAAGCGAAGCATATGTACTATTTGGTCGTCTTTCACTTCGAAGGCTACTTAAGCGATCTGCTTGTATTGTTAGCCCGAAAATTTTATCAATATAACCTTCTAAAATAGGCGGCAGCGCTTTTCTTTCAAAATCTTCAGGCGTTAGGGGATAGTTCGCAGCTTTAATACCAAATTGCATTGCGAGATAAATACTTGTCGGTGTTTTGCCTGATCTTGATACGCCCACTAAAATGACATTGGCTTGATTTAAACCATTATGTGTCATGCCGTCATCGTGGCCTAATGCAAAATTAATTGCTTCCATTCTGTCTGAATAATTAGTGCCTGAAATACTATGCGCCACTCCCGGTCGTGTCAGTGGTTCTTCTTTTAATTCAACACCTAAAGGATCAATAAATGAATCAAAAAGATCGATGTAGTAAGCATCAACTTCTTTAAGTTCAGCGCGAAGTTTTTGATTGCCAATCGACATGATGACAATGGGTCTTTGCCCATTTTCCATTCTTGCATTGACGATACGTTTTTGCGCATCATCCACTTTAGCGTCGGAATCAGTAAATGGAATTCTAATTTGCGTGAATTGTGTTTCTGGAAAGTGTGCTAAAAGTTGGCCTAATGCGCCAGCTGTAATACCTGTTCCATCTGAGATAAAGAACGCTGTTCTTTTTTGTTGTGACATTATTTTTGGCTAATACGTTTCCAGGTACTGATCACTGTATCAGGATTGAGTGACATAGATGAAATACCTTCTTTAACAAGCCATTCAGCAAAGTCGGGATGATCTGATGGACCTTGGCCACAAATCCCAATATATTTCTTTGTTTTTTTAGCGGCTTTAATTGCCATTTGAATTAATAATTTTACTGCATCATTTCTTTCATCAAAACCATCTGCCAAAATACCAGAGTCGCGGTCGGTGCCCAATGTCAGTTGAGTTAAATCATTTGATCCAATTGAGAATCCATCAAAGTATTCAAGAAATGCTTCAGCTAAGATTGCGTTAGACGGCACTTCGCACATCATAATTAAACGAAGTCCGTTCTCCCCGCGTTTAAGTCCGTTTGCTGCCATGATTGATGTCACTTCTTTTGCTTCTTCCAGTGTTCTCACAAATGGAATCATGATTTCTACATTTGTTAAGCCTAATGTTTCACGTACTTTTTTCATAGCTTGGCATTCCATGACGAAACACTCTTTAAAATCTTCTGACATATAACGTGCTGCACCTCTAAATCCGATCATTGGATTTTCTTCATCTGGCTCGTAAATATCTCCACCTACTAATTTTTTATACTCATTCGATTTGAAGTCAGAGGTTCTTACGATTACCGGTTTTGGGTAAAACGCTGCTGCAATCGTTGCAACACCCTCAGCCACTTTATCGATATAGAATTGTTTAGGATTAGCATAGCCGCGTGCACGATGTGCGATTTGTTTTTGAATATCTTGTGGCATGGCGGCATAATTTAAAATGGCTTTAGGGTGAATCCCAATCATATTATTAATCACAAATTCTAGACGCGCTAAACCTACGCCATCATTTGGTGTTTGAGCAAACGTAAATGCCATATCTGGATTGCCGACATTCATCATAATTTTGACTGGAGGGGTAGAAAGGATAGTTTCTTTTTCTGTATTCACTTCATATTCAAGTGCGCCTTGAAAAACAAATCCAGTTTCACCTTCTGAACAACATACGGTGACAATCTCACCTTCCTGAAGAAGCTCAGTTGCATCGACACTCCCCACAATAGCTGGAATACCAAGCTCGCGCGCAATGATCGCGGCATGACATGTGCGACCACCTCGGTTAGTAACGAGTGCTGAAGCTCTTTTCATGACAGGTTCCCAATTTGGATCAGTCATATCTGCGACTAGAACATCACCAGGTTGCACGGAATGCATTTCAGATGGGTCTTTCACAATGCGAACGGGACCAACACCAATTTTTTGGGTGACTGCACGTCCAGCAACAATTGCCTTACCAGTGCCCTTTAATTTAAAAATTTCAACTACGTTTTTTGATTGAGACTTTACAGTTTCAGGTCTTGCCTGGAGGATATAAATTTTTCCATCTAAACCATTTCTACCCCATTCAATATCCATAGGACATCCATAATGAGATTCAATAGTGACTGCATATTGAGCAAGCTCTAGAATATCTTGATCGTTTAAGCTAAACGAATCACTTTCTTTAGGATCTACATCAATCGTATGTGTACTTTTTCCAGCTTGTGTTGCGTCACTAAAAACCATTTTAATTTTTTTAGATCCAATGGAGCGTCTGACGATTGCTGGTTTACCTTCTTTTAAAAGAGGTTTGAAGACGTAAAATTCGTCTGGATTAACAGCCCCTTGCACAACCGTTTCACCTAAGCCATAAGAGGCCGTGATAAATACAACATCTTTAAATCCAGACTCGGTGTCGATCGTAAACATTACACCTGAGCAGCCAATATCGCTTCTTACCATCTGTTGCACACCTGCTGAAATTGCAACATCAGCATGCACGAAACCTTTATGAACGCGATATGAAATAGCGCGATCATTATAGAGTGACGCAAAAACTTCTTTGATCGCATGTTTAATATTTTCTACACCATGAATATTTAAAAAACTTTCTTGCTGGCCTGCAAAGGAGGCATCAGGTAAGTCTTCTGCGGTGGCAGAAGATCTCACTGCGAAAGTCATCCCTTCTGCAGAATTCTTTGTGAGTCGTGTGTAGTTTTCTTCAATGGCTTTTTCTAAAGAAGACGGGAAGGGGGTGTCAATAATCCATTGCCTTACTTTTTTTCCGCTAATTGCGAGCGCAGAAGTATCGTCTGTATTTAATGTTTTAAGTTCGTTAGCAATCTTTTCGTCAAGCGCGTTATGGGCTAAAAATTCTCTAAATGCATGCGCTGTAGTTGCGAATCCAGTAGGCACTCGAACACCTTTAGCATGAAGTTGAGAAATCATTTCACCTAGAGATGCATTCTTCCCTCCAACAGACCCAACATCTGTATTTCGAAGATTTTCTAGTGGAATGACATGTGCTGACATAAAGGCCCTTAGGTTAGTAACTTGAAGAACTTAGAATTTAATTTTTAGTAATGGTGTTTTAGTTTAATTGGTTTTTAAGACAAAGACGGTTAACTTAACTTAAAAAATCTTTAATGTGAGGCGTCATAAAAAGACGTCATTTTGCCAAATTAACACCTTATTGTCATCTGAATCCTCATCCTAGTGTTTTGGTTTAATGTACTGGTGATTGTGGAGGGTGGAAAAGGGTATAAAAATAAGCGTCATATTATAAAACATGTTGCTAAATATACTTAAAATGCATTTAAAAAGCATTAAAGTCTGCTAATTTTCATAAAAATGTAATATTCACATTTATTTTTATGAAGAAATGCTAGGTTTACTCCAAAATTAGTGATTTAAAGCGTAAAACATCTTTTGAAATCTTAGGATTGAGAGTCAATTCATATATAATTTACGATCCGATTTCAAAGACATCATTTTTTGGAGATTTAAAGCAATGGCAACATTATTAGAGCAATTAAAAGGCATGACAACGATCGTTGCAGACACAGGTGACGTGGAAGCAATTAAAACAGTAAAACCTTACGACGCAACCACCAATCCATCTTTGTTATTAAAAGCAAGTACGCTCCCTCAGTGTGAGCCTATGATTAAGGAAGCTATTGCATACGCCAAATCTAAAAGCAGCAACAAAGCTCAGCAAGTTGAAGATGCAGCTGACAAGTTAGCTGTGCTTGTAGGGCTTGAAATCCTAAAACACATTCCTGGCCGAATTTCTACTGAAGTAGATGCGCGCTTATCCTTCAATATTGATGCGATGGTTAAAAAGGGTAGAAAATTAATTGGTCTTTACGATGAGGCTGGCGTTAAAAAAGATCGCGTACTTATTAAATTGGCTTCCACATGGGAAGGGATTAAAGCAGGCGAGATTTTAGAAAAAGAAGGCATTAACTGTAACTTAACACTTCTTTTTGGTTTCGGACAAGCTCGCGCATGCGCTGAGGCTGGTGTATTCCTTATATCCCCATTCGTGGGCCGCATCCTTGATTGGTATAAAGCTAAAACTGGCAATACTTACACATCAGAAGAAGATCCAGGCGTTATATCTGTTCGTAAAATTTACGCTTATTACAAAGAGCATGGATATAAAACAGTCGTGATGGGTGCCTCTTTTAGAAATATTGGTGAAATTACAGCACTAGCTGGTTGTGATCGTTTAACAATTGCACCTAATCTTCTTCAAGAGCTTGAAGCAACACAGGGAGATTTACCACGGTTACTCAAAGACGGCGGCGCTTCAAAATCAGCCCCAGCTAAAATGACTGAGGATGAATTCCGCTTTGTATTAAACGAAGATGCGATGGCAACTGAGAAACTTTCAGAAGGTATTCGTGGTTTCGTAGTTGATCAAAACAAACTCGAAACAGCTTTAAACGAAAAACTATAAGCCATTTATTGTCATAAAAATGACCTTAAATGACTATAGAGTGAGTAGGGTTGATTATTGACACAAAATGATTAGCCCTATATGATCGGTTTCCTGCTTCATGAAGTTCAAACTTCCTTTTAGCAACGAACTATTTTAGAAAACTTGTAATAAATACGGAGAAAAACCATGGCTTTAACACAAATGGCATTAGATTCACTAGATTTTGACGCAACAGTTGCATTAGCAGCTAAAGTTGCTCCACACGTAGACATTCTTGAAATTGGTACACCATGCATTAAGCATAACGGTATCAAGCTTCTTGAAACATTAAAAGCTAAATTCCCAAAGAACCAAATCCTTGTTGACTTAAAAACAATGGATGCAGGTGAGTATGAGTCTGAGCCATTCTATAAAGCTGGTGCAGATATCTGTACAGTTCTTGGCGCTTCAGGCATTGCAACAATCAAGGGCGTAGTTGCTGCTGCTAAGAAATATGGTAAAGAAGTTCAAGTTGACATGATCAACGTTGCAAACAAAGAAGCTTTAACAAAAGAATGTGTTGCTGCAGGCGTTCAAATTATCGGTGTTCACACTGGTCTAGATGCACAAGCTGCTGGTCACACACCTTTTGCTGACTTAGCTATGATTGCTGGTTTAAAAACTGGCGTTAAAATTTCAGTTGCTGGCGGTGTTAAAGCTGCTACAACTCAGCAAGTTAAAGATGCTGGTGCATCTATTATTGTTGCTGGTGCTGCAATTTACGGCGCTGCTGATCCAGCTGCTGCTGCTGCAGAAATCACAAAAATTGCTCATGGATAATTGTTAAGAAACAATTATTGATGAACTAAATCAAGTCCCGACTTAGCAATGAGTCGGGATTTTTTTTATAGGCTGTTTATTTTTAAATAAAAAGGGTTCAACATGCATCAAAAATTACTATTAGATAAAATTACAAGCGTTTTAGCAGTTACTGAACCAAGTAATGCGGTTAAGCTTCTTAAGCATATAGATGAAGCAGGCCGTATTTTTGTAGGTGGTGCTGGACGATCAGGACTTGTTTCGCGCTTTTTTGCAATGCGTCTTGTGCATAGCGGCTATCAAGTTAATATGGTGGGTGAAATTGTGACGCCAGCAATTAAAGCAGGTGACCTATTTTTAGTGATTTCAGGTTCTGGAGGCACAAAAACACTTTTGCCGCTCCTTGAAACTGCTAAATCAAAAGGCGCTAAGATTGTCGTGATTTCTATGAAAAATAAATCACCTATGTCGGATATGGCAGATTTAACTGTGCAAATTGGTAATGATGATTCATTCGGTCTTACTAATGGAATGCCTATGGGCACTTCATTTGAATTATCTACACTAATCTATCTTGAAGCAGTTATTTCAGAATTAATTCACACTAAAGGATTAACAGAAGAAGGTATGCGAGCAATTCACGCAAACTTAGAGTAAATCCTCGTAAGGTATTAAATAATTAAGGGCGCTTTATGCGCCCTTAATTATTTAATCAGCATATAATTTCATATCATTAAGTTTAAAACTCAACAGCCGTTGAATAATACACATCTCATTTCTTTGCCTTATTTTTCAGATAGCTCTATTTACTTTGAAGCTATTGCTAACGACCCATGGTCTTTTTATTTAGATAGCGGCATTCATAATGACTTAGATGAAAATATTTCAGACAAATCTAGGTACGACATAATAGTAAGCGATCCTTTTATAAAAATTGTCGCAGATGAAAACACCGTGTGTATTGAAGAAAATAATCAAAAAGAGACTCTCAAAGAAAATGCTTTTGATGTTTTAGAAAAAATTCTCACTCGATTTAAAGTTCAGGATTCTTCATTGCCTTTCACTGGCGGTGCCTTGGGTTACTTCTCCTATGAGTTAGGACAGTCACATATTAAGACTAATAAAGATCGTATTGGTATTCCTCTGATGATGGTCGGTATATACGACTGGGCCTTGATTGTAGATCACCAAGAAAAAAAAGCATGGGTAGCATCTCATTTTCAAAATAAAGGCACAGAGAATAATTTAGAAGAGATTGTTGAAAAGTTTGTAAATGCAAAGCCTAAAAATCAAATATTTAAAATCCATTCATCTATCGAACCACTCTTAAACTATAAATCTTATGAAGGAATTGTTAATAAAATTTTAGGATTCATAAAAGCAGGTGATGCCTACCAAATTAATATATCCAATAAATATTATGCTCAATGTGAAGGAGATAGCTGGACTGGATATAAAAAATTAAGGGAAATTAATCGTTCACCTTTTATGGCTTATTTGCATTATGAAGATTTTGATATTTTATGTGGATCGCCTGAGCGATTTATTCACTCAAGTCTGGGTCGTGTTGAAACAAGGCCAATTAAAGGCACTGAGCCAAGAGACTCAAATCATATAATAGATAAAGAAAATGCAGAGCGTTTACTTAGTAGCGAAAAAAATCGAGCAGAAAATTTAATGATTGTTGATTTATTGCGAAATGATCTAAGTAAAAACTGTATAACAGGAAGTATTCATGTTAAAGCACTTTGTGAGCTGATGTCGTATAGCAATGTGCATCATTTGGAGAGTATTGTTGAAGGAGATCTAAAAGCTGACTCATCTTTAACAAAGCTACTTAAAGATTCTTTTCCTGGCGGATCAATTACTGGAACCCCGAAAATAAGATCGATGGAAATCATTGATGAATTAGAGCCGCATAGACGAGATGTGTATTGTGGCTCAATAGGTTACATCGGATTTAATCATAAAATGGATACTAATATTGCAATTCGTACTTTGATTAAAAAAGATAATAAAATTCATTTTTATTCAGGCGGTGGGATAGTTGCCCAATCTGATGCAAAAAGTGAATTTGAAGAAATGGCTTACAAAGCTTCTAATATTAAAAAGTGGATTGATTTTTTTAAAGAAAATTAATTTATTCTTCTTTTTCGAATTTTCCAAAATGCAACATAATGCTCGGCAGTATTAAAAGATTTAATATAGTAGATGTCACAAGTCCACCTACAATGATACTAGCCATCGGCCCTTCGATCTCTTTGCCTGGCTGACCGCTTCCTAGGGCTAATGGAAGTAAACCTAATGCAGTTACTATAGCGGTCATCAAAATAGAAGGTAATCTTTCAGAAGCACCTTTTATACAAGTTTCCAAATTCCAGATGCGATTTTCGATGTTAATTAAATGCTGGTAGTGAGATATCAACATAATTGAATTTCGTAAGGTAATCCCAAAAAGCGTTACAAATCCCACAAGTGAGCCGATAGAAATCCATCCCGCATTGAAGGTAACAGCAAACACACCTCCAATTAATGCAAAAGGAAGATTAAATAATGTAAGTAATAAATTCCTTAAATTTCCAAAAGCGATATAAAGCAAAAGGAGGATGCCTGCACCTGCTATAACTGAATGAACTATAAGTTCTTCTTGTGATTTTGCATTTGCTTGGGCTTCACCTGTGATTTCATAGTAGTTTCCTTGATTTAACTTAAGCTTGTTAAGCTCACTTTTTAAATCATTATTAAAGTCATTAATATCTCTTTCACCAATATCAGCTGTAATAGTTTGAATGCGCTTTCCGCCCTGATGAAGAATTTTGGATCTTCCATTTTCTTGAGCTATATAAGCAACTTGACCAAGTTCAACAATTTTTCCATCTGCTGCCATGATAGGTAATTTTTGAATGTCTGTAATATCATCCCGAAAGTTTTTGTTTAGAATAATCGAAATATTTACTTTTGCATTTCCTTCGTATACTTGAGCTACTGGAAGTCCTTCAAACGCTGCCCGAATTGCATTTAGGAGATCGGTCTTTTGAATGCCCCACTGACTTAATTTTTCAGATAAAAAATGAATTGTAATTTGAGGTGTGCCAGCGGGAGATACTATATTGATATTTTTTGCGCCCTTAATAGAAGCTAGAGCAGATGATATTTTCTGGGTATCTTGGTCAATAGTATCAAGATTTGTACCAAAAATACTTATTACTACCGAGGAGTAGTACCCTGAAATCGTTTCTTCAATTCGCTCTGTTAAGAATGTGTTAATAGCAAAATTAAGTCCTACATAGTTATTGTTTTGTGTTAAGTCTTCAATCTGTGCCAAGATCTTATCTTGTGTTGGCCCGTCTGAATTTTTAAGTTCAATTTCAAATTCACTATAATGTGTTCCAAACGTGTCAGCTCCCATTGGCGATCTGCCTACCCATTGAGCAACAGATTTTACTTCAGGTATTTCTCGAATTATTTTACTAATTTCATTTCCAATACGCAATGATTCTTTTTCAGACGTTCCAGGAAGGGTAGTCATATGCATAATGAAATGACCTTCATGAAGAGGCGGGATAAATTGTGTTTTAAACAATGGCACAAGAGAAAACCCAATCAATATGAAAGTAAATGTAAATAACGTAATTGTCGTTGATTTCTTTTCAATCAAGTAAAGTGTCTTAATATACTTAGCCTTTAAATAAGACATCATTGGTGATTCAGACGATTTGAATTTTTGTTTCCCAAGCAACAGATAAGACAAAGCCGGCGTTACTGTAAGCGCGACTACCAGTGAGGCTAATATAGAAAAAATATAAGCCAAACCAAGCGGTCCAAAAAGTTTTCCAGCAACGCCATTTAAAGAAAGAAGTGGGAGAAAAACTGTTACAACAATCATTGTGGCATATACAACTGAACTTCTTACTTCCATTGAGGCATCATAAACGACCTTTGCAATAGGCAATGGATTTGCTAATTTAAGATTTTCCTTTAGTCGTCTAAAGATATTCTCTGAATCAATAATAGCGTCATCAACGACTTCACCTAGAGCAATAGCAAGACCACTTAAAACCATAATATTTAATCCAAGATTAAAATAACCTAAAACAATAATTGCACTTAGTAATGATAGTGGAATAGCTGTTGCTGATATAAATGCTGTTCTAAAATTAAATAAGAATAAAAATAAAACTACAATGACCAGTAAAGACCCTATTAATATGTCTAATCGAACGCCCTTTATTGAGGCGTTGATGAAATTTGCAGGCCTAAATAATTCAGGATTTATCTGAATGTCTTGCTCTAGAAGTGAGGGTTTTATATCTACAACTGCTGCCTCAATAAGCTGGGTGAGTTTGTAAGTGTCAGATCCAAGCTGGCCTTGAACTGATAAGTAAATTCCTTCTTCGCCGTTAATAGAAGCTGCACTGATAGTTGGAATTGATCCTTCTTTGATTACTGCCAAGTCTTTAAGATATATGATTTGATTCTTATTATTAATGACAGGTGTTTTTCCAATGTCTTCTAAAGATTTAGATTGACCTTCTGTGTTAACAATAATTCTTTGATTATTATTTTCAATAAAACCTGCGCCTCTAACACCAGATGATTTGCTAGCTGCAGCAATTATTTGCTCAATTGAAATGTTCGATTGAATAAGTTTTTCAGGTTGAATTTCAATTTGATATTGTTTCACTTTGCCACCAAATACGTTTACGTCAGCAACCCCTGGAATCGATAAAAGATGAGGAATGATTAATCGATCAGTTACTGTTCTAATCTCAGTTAAGGATTTCGTTTTTGATGTAATTCCAATACCTAACACTGAGGATGCTGCTGATGTAAGGGGTGTTATTTTAGGAATAATACCCTGTGGCATGATGCTTGTGATTGATGCAAGCCTTTCAGAGATTACTTGCCGATTTCTAAATATATCAGTGCGCTCATCAAAAATGATAGTAATAACAGATAGCCCTGGTATGGATTGAGATCGAATAGTTTCAATGCCAATAGTCCCCCCTAAATTTTTCTCAATGGGAAGGGTAACAAGAGACTCTACTAGATCAGACGAAAGTCCTGGTGATTCAGTTTGAATAATTACCTGGTTGGGGGAGAATTCAGGAAAAACATTTAAGGGACTTCTGGAAATTTGATATAGCCCAAATATGATTGCGATCACTGCAAGGCCTATGATGACGCCTGTATATCTTATTGAAAACTTTACAATAGACGACATCATATTAATTTAGTCATCGTTTTCATTTTTTATTTGATATTTAAATTCTTCTGAGAGCAAGAGTTGAGCGCCATTAATTACGATTAGGTCGTTTTCTTTGATATGATTTTCTTTGACAATCCAACCATTCGCGCTTTCAGTATTGGTTTCAATAGATTTCCGGAAAAATTTATTTTCACTTGATTGCACATAAACCCATGCTTGTCCCGAGTTCCAAACTACTGCTTCTTTTGGAATTGCTAAATACTTTCCAGAATCAGAAGATAAACTATCTTGCACTTGACTAGCAATTACTTTTGAATCAATTCTTAATTGATTACTGTAAACAATATAAAAGGAAGTTTTTCCCTTAATCGATTTATCTAAAGTGGGCGATTCTGCTAGATAGCTTGCTAAAAATTTTTCATTTAGATTGTCTATTAAAGCTAAGCTAATATTCTTTGGAGGTTGATCATTAGCATTCTCAGGTAATGTTACCTTTACAATCCGTGCTTTTCCTTGAACGAGAAAATCAAATAATTCTTTTCTTGCGCCAACATCAATCATAGATAATATTATTTCGCCCCATTGAGCCCTGATATTTTGCTTAATTCCAGTTATAAGTTCTTGAGTAGCCTGTAATTTTATTTTTGTATTGTCAAAATTAACTTTCATTTCTTGTAATGCTTTATCCGATATATTTTTATTGTCATCGTTAAGCGCTTTAAATCTTTCGTAATTTTTTTTATCCCTATCTAACTCATTTGATAAGAGGCTTATTTGATTTTTAATTTCATTAAATCTATTTTTTTGTTCAATCAATAAGTCAATACTAAGCACTGTTGCATAATTTGTAAGGTTCTTTATATAAGTTGAAGATTGGACAGGTTGGATCTTTATTCCGCTATTGGACTGTATTTCAGAACTAAGTGTTATATAGTTCACTCCATTAGCTGTCTTTAATAAACTTTGTGTATTTTTTGAATTATCTATATTCGGTTTTATGTTGTTAAATTCATCTCGACCGAAATAAGTTAGTAGCCATACTAGAATCAAAATTAGTATTGCTTGGATGACAAGAAAAGCATTCAGTTTATTTTTCATTATTTTTCTTGTTGTTTAGGGGTTCTTGTAAAAGCGCTTCGAAGTCAAAACCTATTTTCATTAATGTAATTTTATTTGTATAAAATCTTCGTTTGTATTGCATAGTTATTAATTTTTGCTGGGTTAATTCAATTCGATCAATTTCACCTTGATTAAATTTACTTTCAATTGAATTTTCTAGCTCATTTGCAGCTGATAGGTCTTCAGTATCTTTTCTAACCATATCTTTAGCGTTTATATAATTATCTCTTAGTTTTGCTAATTCATTGACGATTGACGTTTGGATTCTTTCCACTTGTAGGTTTTCAATATCTCTTAGTTTTTTTGCTTCTTCAACGAGATTTTTATTTTTTTCGACTGTTGGAATTATCGAAGTTATGCCGAGAAGCCATTTGCTGGATCCGTAATCAAAAATATAAGCAGGTGAAAATCTAATATCAGGATATTGATTTGCAATATTTAATTTGAGTTGCGATTCTGAAACCGCATATTTTGCTAAAGCTATTCTTAAATCAATACGGTTAAACAGGCCAAGATTTATAATATCCTGTTGTTTTGTTTCATCATCAAGTATTTTGCTAAAGCCCTCAATATTTTGATCAAAATTTATATTGACAACTCGCATCGTGTTAAATTTTTCTGCTGAAATGCCCAAGATTGTGGCTAATTTTGATTTTGTATCATTAAGTTGGTATTGCTCCTCATTTAACTTTTGTATATTTTTATTCAGTTCAATTTGATTAAAATTACTATCGATTGATGAACTTAGTCCAAGTGACTTTCGTTTTTTTAGCATATTTAAAATTTCATTTTGCAGTTTTATTTCGCTCCTTATTATTTGAAGATTGAGGAGGTGTTGATGGTAGCGAATAAAATTTAAAGTGAGATCTGATTTAATATCCCATGCGAGCTTTCTTAGTTCTAGCCGTTTGATCAATGACTGATTTCTTGCTTTCTCTTCTCTAATTTTAGCCTTGTCGGCTGTTTCAAATAATGTGGTTAAAGTGAGCCCAAAAGCATCTCTTGAGCTTTCTTTGACGCCTGTGGTTTGTCTGCCACCCTCAAAGCCTATAGAAGAGGGTGCTTTAATTGGGGCGATTATTTCTTGAATTTTGGCAACATCCCATTCTTTCTTTGCAATTTCAATTCTTGGGTTGAAAAAAAGTGCGCAAAGCATAAGCTCTCTAAGTCCCCATTCTTTAATTGAAGGGTTATCTTCTTTAAACCCTTGAACTCTTAAAAACTCTTTAAATTTTGGATCTTCAGGGTCTTTAGTAGTAATTTTTTCAATAACTTCTTGATTAGC